>JBGPFV010000048.1:0-11157 GCA_041483535.1 Terriglobia bacterium
ATCGTGGCCAACGAATGGTGGGACCCGCGGAAGAAGAAGCTCGTAACCTCGGTCGAAGACGACGCTACAAAACTTGTCGGCACCGGCAACACCGGGCCGGGCGCGTCGCCACACAATCTCACGAGCGATACCCTCGGCGACGAGTTGAAGCTGGCCACCGGCGGCAAAGCCCGCGTATTCGCCGTCTCGCTCAAAGATCGCGCCGCCGTGTTGTCCGCCGGCTTTTCCGCAGACGCCGCGTACTGGATCGATCTCCAGAGCGGCGACTGGATCACCTCCACCTACTACCGGCCCGATCTTCCCGAGTGGGTGCGCAATTTCAACGGCAGCCATCGCGCGGACAAATACTGGAACCGCGAATGGAAGGATAGCGACGGCACCGTGCTCGGCTCGACCGCACCGCGCAGCGGCAATAATAAGGACGGCACGCCGGTCGGCTTCTACGACGTCGTCGGCTCCACTCCCTTCGCCAACGACTATCAGCTGGAATTCGCCAAAGAACTCGTTTTGTACGAGAAGCTGGGCGCAGGCTCGGCCACCGATCTGCTGGTGATCAGCCTCTCCGCCAACGATATTCTCGGACACCAGGTTGGTCCCGACTCGCCGCAAATGCGCAGCATGACGCTCGAACTCGACCGGTCGCTGGCCGAGTTCTTCAACTTCCTCGGTCATCAGGTGGGGATGGCCAACGTGTGGATGGCACTTTCGGCCGACCACGGTGCCGCGCCGCTGCCTGAATTCGCCAAAACGCTTCGCCTGCCTGCCGCCCATCTCGACGCGGAAGCGTTGCGACAACAAATCAATTCCCTGCTCTCGAAAAAATACGCCCGGAAAGCCGACTACCTGCTCGATCTCGATTACCCGCTTGCCTGGCTGAGCGAAGACGCGTTCGTTGGCCTTTCCTCCGGACATCGGGAAGCCAATGCCGAAGCCGACGCGGGCGAAGCCATGAAGCAAGTGGGGTTGGCCGGTTACTTCACGAAATCACAACTGGCGCGCGGAGAGACTCCGGCCACCGAAAGCGGCCGCCGTTACGCCCACAGCTACTCCCCCGAAGGCGGATGGTATGTGATCGGAATCCCCACTCCCTTTCACGTCGGATACATGGAGGGCACCGACCACGCGACCCCTTTCTCGTATGACACGCATGTGCCGCTCGCCTTCTATGGCCTCGCCTTTCAGCCGGGCATCTACCGGACGCACGCCGAGCCGGTCGATCTCGCGGTAACGCTCGCTTCGTTGCTCGGAATCAACCCACCCGCCAAAGCCACGGGAAGAGTGCTGACCGAGGCATTGCCGCCGCCGCATCATTCTGCCTCCCCGCTCGCCGTACAACCCGCCACATCTCCCGCCACTGCGCCCGCCGGGGAAACCGAATGACGCCCATCGCCAACCCCGACCTAACCGTCAGCTTCGCCGGCATCGACCTGAAGAATCCGATCATCGCCGCTGCCGGCACCTTCGGCTATGGCATCGAATTCGAAGACATCGTGCATCTCGACCGCCTCGGAGCATTGGTCGTCAAAGGTCTCTCCAGGGAACCGATGACCGGAAATCCCCCGCCGCGCCTGTTTGAGACTGCTGCCGGAATGCTGAATGCCATCGGCCTGCAGAATATCGGCGCCCCCGCGTTCCTCACCGAAAAACTTCCCGCGTTGCGCGAAAAGAAAAATGTGGTCGTGTTCGCCAACGTTTTCGGCCACACCCGCGCGGATTACGAACACACGATTGAGATCCTGAATCAGGGCGAGGGCATCGCGGCGTACGAAATCAACGTATCCTGTCCCAACACCGCACAGGGCGGCATCCAGTTCGGCAGCGATCCGCACTTGCTCGACGAAGTGGTGCGGACGGCGAAACGCGTTTCGTCACGGCCGATCATCGTCAAACTCTCGCCCAACGTCACCTCGATCGCGCAGATGGCCTATGTGGCCCAGGAAGCGGGCGCCGACGCCGTCTCCCTGGTGAATACGTTTCTAGCCATGGCCATTGACGCGGAAACGCGCCGCCCCAGAATCGCCAATGTAACCGCCGGCCTTTCCGGCCCAGCCATCAAGCCCATCGCGCTGCGCATGGTTTACGACGCCGCTCACGCCGTGAAAATTCCGGTGATCGGCATGGGAGGAATCGCCACGCCCGCGGACGTAGTGGAATTCATGCTGGCAGGAGCAACCGCCGTGCAGGTGGGAACCGCAAGTTACTTCGATCCGGTGGCCACCGAAAAGCTGGTCGAGGACCTGGCCGGCTATTGCCGCGAACATCGCATCGAGCGCCTCAGAGAGCTTACGGGTGGTCTGCTGACGGACTGAACAGAGCAGGTCTTAGGTCGTAGGTCTCAGGTCTCAGCTAGGTTCGATTGCGAATTGTTGAGAAGGCTGCCTGCGCTCTCTGTGGTGGTGAAGCTACACGGCGAGAGCGCTTGTCGTTCGATTTGGGAGCCTAAGACCTGAGACCTGAGACCTAAGTCCTACGACCTGGGACCTGGTTTTCTACCGTCCGCTGGCGTGCCAGATCGATCCTGGCGACTGATAGTTCAGCCCTTCGCCCCAGACCACGTGCGTGTCTCCATGGTTGTCGATGGCGAGCGAGAAATAGTCGCCGAAGGGAAAACGGAAACCTTCCTTACCGATATAACGATAACCCGGCACGTAGCCCGAAACACGAATCTCTTCTCCCCAGGTGGCGCCGCCGTTGCTCGAACTCCGATAGTAAGTGTTCCAATACGCAGAGTTAGGAGAAGAACTGCGCGAATCCATCCACGCGATGCGGACGTCGCCGGTGTTCCCGGCCACGATCGCCGGGAAAGCATGTTCCACCCCCGGCTCGGCGTAGGAAACACTGATGCGCGGCAGCCAGTCTTCGCCGCCATCGGTCGATGACGAGAAATAAATTCGCTGCGGCCCCAGGGACGCGCTGCCCGCGCTCCAGAGCGCATAAAGAGTTCCGGCGGCATCCGACGTTAGCGCGATCTGCGCGCCCAGATACGCCTCCCCACATTCCTCGTCCTTGCAGCCGGGCGCCGCCGCTGAAACATCGAGCAAGGTTGCGCTCCACTCCTTACCCGCATCCGCCGACTTCGCAATATACAAATTCACCCCGCCCCGCGCTCCTCCCGCCTTGGAGTAGGAAGCCCAGGCCAGATACACGCTGCCCGCGGGATCGATCGTGGCCGCACCCAGCAGAGACCATCCGGGACGGCTTTCCGTATTGACGCGCGTCGATGTAAAACTCCGCCCTCCATCCGGCGAGGCTGCCACCCACACCTCTTCTTGATGATTAAAGGCCACGTAAACATTCTGGCCGCGCACCGCCAGCGCCGGTTTATCCAGTTCCACGTCGCTGCGAACCGCGATCGTAAACGCCCACGTGCCGCCGGAGTCCACTGACTTGGCGAGCATCACCGCGCGTTTCCCGTTCTGCAGCCACGCCGCATACACGGTGTGCCGGTCGGCCGGATCGACGGCAATCTGGGCGTCAAACTGCCCCGATCCCGATTCCAGCATTACCTGCGGAGCCTGCCAGGTCTTCCCGTTGTCGTTGCTCGCCACCAGCAGCATGGTCGGGATGCGGCAGCCTTTGCAATTCGGTACGCCCCCGTAATGAGGGTAAAGAACGTAGATTCGTCCCCAACCGTTGGCCGCCACGGCTGGTTCCCACTGGTCGCCGGTGGTCAGGCCGATCCGCTTCTGTCCGGAAAACTGCGGCGGCGTCGCCCACGCCACACTGGCAAGCACACACAGAATGAGCGCGAGTTTGGAACAAGCGGAGCACATGCGAATCAGGGTTTGCAAATCAGGGCGGGGGACAGAACGGAACCCTGACCTCTGAAACTTTATCCCGAAGCCGTCCGCCGGTCAACGGCTATTGCTCTAACCAGCGGTCAGCAAGATCGGCGACCCGAAGCCGTGGCCACTATGAGGCGATCACGACCCCGTGAGCTTCGCTCGTATCTCTTCCGGCAGGCGCTCCCGAATCTCCGCCGGCAGCCGGTCATGCACATGTCGCGCCCCCAGCTTGGCTGCATCCACCACCGCCATGGGCGCCGGAGTCGCCACGGCCACAACCAGCCAGATCAGCGCCGACAGCGTAAAGCCCCCGAGCGCGCCCACCTCCAGCCAGAAAGCGTGGCGCGGCCCAAAATACCGGATCAGCGCAAACGCCAGCAGAAATGCCGCAGCCGACGCCGAGGCCAGCACCATCAGAGAAATATCGATGATGCGGTGCAGTTTCTGGCGGCTCCGGCAGTGCTCGCAGTCGGCGAAATGCAGTTCGTAGTCCCCGCGCATCTCCGCAGCCAAGCCGGAAATATCGTAGCGCCATCCCGCAAGGATTTTCCCCACGATCGGTTCCACACATTCGCTCATAAGAGGCTACAACCGGATCGCTTCCAGAACTTCCGTCTGGGACGCCAGCAGCACACGGTTGTGCCACAGCCCCTGACGGCCGCCGAGCGCCTGTTCCGCCGCCGCCCGCGCGATTTCAGGATGGTTATTCTGTTCCGATAAATGGGCCAAAACTACGTATTCGGCTCCCCCATCATAGTCGCTGCAGAAAAATTCCGCGAGCGCCTCATTCGACAAATGCCCTACCCGGCTCATCACCCGCTGTTTCACCGCCCACGGATACGACCCCGAACGCAACATTTCCACATCGTGATTCGATTCCATCACCAGCACGCTGCAGCCCCGCAGATGGTCGCGCACGCTCGCCGGCATGTAGCCGAGATCGGTGGCAAAACCAACTTTGACCCCCTCCGCGCGAAAGGTGAAGCCCACCGGATCGGCGGCGTCGTGCGGAATCGTAAACGGCATGACCTCGATATCGCCCACCCGAAAGCCCCGCCCAGCCAAGAAATGTTCGGATTTCGGCAGCTCCGGAAGCGCCCCCTGTTGATCGCGCACCGCCCGCCTCCAGGCCTGATGCGTCGGCACGGTCAGGAAAACAGGGACTTTCAGCTTCGTCGCCAGCCGCTGCAAGCCCGCAACGTGGTCGGAGTGTTCGTGCGTAATCAGAATCGCGGAAATTTCCTCGGCGCTCTCACCGAGAGCGTGCAGCCGCTTGAAGGTCTCGCGCCCCGACAGCCCGGCATCTACCAGAATGCGCGTTGCACTCGTCGCCACCAGCGCGCAGTTCCCACGGCTGCCGCTCGCCAGTACCGACACTGACACTCCCATAGCCGTAGCTTACCCCCACCGGCTGTGGAAACGGGAACAGTTTTTCAGCAGCCGGTACCTTTGGGGGGACGGCCCATCTGTAGAGACGGGGCTTGCCCCGTCTCCCGCTGCGAGTGCCCGGAAGTTTGGATAGAGGTGCGGCGAGTCGCGCCTCTACGAGGATGCAGGTTGCTCACTTCCCCGCAAACAAATTGTCCACCACACCGCGTCCGATCGCTCCCCCGTACGCGCCTGCAATCCCCGGTAAAAACGCCAGAAACGATTCATACACCTGCGCCCGTTCCGGCTTCTGCGTCAGAAAAAAATACGCCAGCCACTCCACCACCGGCACAAATACTCCCACCAGCAGCACCCAGCGCCACGGTCTTCGCGGGCGCAGAATTCCAAGCAGCATGTTTGCCGCCAGCACCACCATCGCCGTCAGCAGCAAGTCGCCCACTTTGATGTCCAGCCACCCCGCCAACGCTCCCAACATCGCCGCCAGCAAATAATAAAAGCGGTCGCCGCCCGATTTTCCTTGCGGAAGAATTCCACCCCAGGCTGTCGTCATCTCTCCCAGCTTACGAGTACGTGTAAAACCCGCGCCCGCTCTTGCGTCCCAGCCAGCCCGCATCCACCATCTTGATCAGCAGCGGACAAGGCCGATACTTCGGATCCCCCAGCCCCTCCTGCAGCACCCGCATGATGTCCAGACACACGTCGAGCCCAATAAAATCCGCCAGCGTCAGCGGCCCCATCGGATGCGCCATCCCCAGCTTGAACACTTCATCCACCGCCTCGGCCGTCGCCACGCCCTCCATCACCGCGTACATCGCCTCATTCAGTAGCGGCATCAGCACCCGGTTCGACACAAATCCCGGAGCGTCATTCACCTCCACCGGCGTCTTCTCCAGTTTCACAGCCAGCTCGCGCACCGTCCCCAACGTCGCCTGTGAAGTCGCCAGGCCGCGAATCACTTCGACCAGCTTCATCACCGGCACCGGATTAAAGAAGTGCATCCCAATCACTTTGTCGGCGCGCCCGGTCAGCGCCGCAATCTTCGTGATCGAAATCGAAGACGTATTCGAAGCCAGAATCACCTCCGGCTTCATGATGCGATCCAGGTCGCGGAAAATCTCCGCCTTCACCTCAAACTTCTCCGTCGCCGCCTCGACCACCAGATCGCAATCCGCCAGCTTCGCCCGATCCACCACCGCCGTAATCCGCCCCAGCGTGGACACCTTGTCGCCCGCCGTAATTTTGTTCTTGGCCACTTCGCGATCCAGGTTCTTCGCAATCGTCGCCAACCCACGATCCAGAAATCGCTGCTCCACATCGCACAGCACCACGTGGAACCCGCACCGCGCCAACACGTGGGCAATCCCGTTCCCCATCGTGCCCGCCCCCATCACTCCCACCCGCTGAATGGCCATGATTGCCTCGCTCGCGATTGCCTCGGAAAAGAAGGAAACTGGAAAGTGTAGCAGAGTGGACCTTGGGGCTCTGGTGGCAGGTGGGCCCGCGGATCGCGTCCATCTTAACTCTGAAGGGTGCCCCGTCCAAGCTTCGCTTGGGCGGGGCTCTTTCGCAGCGGGACGCGCCCGTATGGTCGGGACCAACCTGCTTTAATCTGACCGTGTGTCTACCGCTGGCTGGCCGGGGGCACGATTCCATTCATGCGCAGGTATTCCACCATCTGGCCGTAATGATCGAAGCAGTGGCCGATGATCAGCGTGCTCATTGCCAGGCGGGTGGCTTGTCCCTCTCCGAAGGGATTCTTGATTGGACTCACCACGTTTTTCGCGTCGATCGTCGCCACCGCCTTCAGCACATAGGTAAACGAATCGTTCACGTATTTGAGAATCTCGGTTTTCGTCTTCAGCGACGCGGGACCATCCTCGTGTTCGCCCACCTCCGCCGGCGGCTTCTCTCCCAGAATCGACGACGCATAGATGAAATTCGTGGCCGCTACATGTTTCAGTTGCTCGCCGAAGGTGCGCACGCCGTTGAACTCTCCGTTGTTGGGGGCGAATCCGTACTTGTTCTCCGGCATCGCCTCGGCCAGCGGAAGCAGAGTTCGCTGCACGTACGTCACGGAATTGCCCAACACTTTCGCAACCGTGATCTCGGCGCCAGGCTTGGGCGCCTGCGCCGCACACCACGAACCTGCCATCAAAAAAAGAAACAGTGTCAACATCTTTTTCATTGGTGTTTCCTCGCTCCAGGATGTGTTAATTACGGAAAGGATTTTAATCGGTGTTCCGGCTAGCAACAATATGCAGCCGCCAGTTCCTTATGTCATGTCGCCGGCACCTGTCACGGGCTAGAAAAAGGGCCTGCCTTATGAGCAGGCCCCAAGTGACAATTTTTCGTTTTGTCTAGAAGTGGACTTTACCCACTCTCGTTCCCCAGTCATTGGTACTGGGAATCGTTTCGTTGATAATCCAGAACGTTTTGGCAGTGGAGGGATCTACGCTGACTTGCGAGTAGTCTCCCCAACGTTGTTCTCCGAAATTGGGGTCGAAGTTCCCGGTCAGGCAGGTAGGACTGGTGAACAGGACAGTGCCTTTGGGTCCTGAGATCACGGGATCGGTTGATAGCTTGCCCGTGAACCGTACCTGGGCGTTGTACAGGGTCGGAGACACCGACGACCAGTTCAGGACCATGCGGTTTGAACTGTCGGCGGCAATGGACACGTTGAAATCAGCCGAGTTGGCCACTCCGAAGAAATCGCCCGACTCCTTTAGCGCTGGAGCGAAACTCGACAACCCGTTAATAATGTAGTAACGGCCGGTGGCGAGACTATAAACAGAATGTGCCTGATATAACAGATCACCATTCTGTGTTCCAGCGTTTACGAACCGGTTGTCACTTGTGTCGAGTGCATTCGTGCCACCGCCGCAGCCCGGCTGGACTGCTCCAGCTGGTACTGTGTAGGCGGTGACGGGGACGGTGTAATACCCAAGCAGGGTTGTGTCCGGCGGGCTTGCTGGATAGGCGATGGCTACCAAGAAGAGGGTGCTGCTATTGCTTGGCGCTGCCACCATCCAAGAGTAGCCGTTCTGGTCCGCCTTCAACTGGTGAGATGGTTGCATGGTCGCGACCAAGCCCGTGAATATCGGGAAACTTAAACCCAAACCGTTGTAGAACCGGGCCTTGGCCCATGAAAATTCAGAGGACCCCTGAAAATTGGTGGCGGTGAACACGTTCGCGGTAAAAATCACCGCATCCTGCGACTCCCCGAGCATGGGGAAATCGTAGAAGCCGTTTGTGCCACCAAGGAAACCTACATCAAACAAGTAGATCCACCAGGCGCCGGTGGCGCTACTGGTCTTCGAAACCGCGATGCCCAGAATCTGCGAGGTTGACGATTGTGGGAACGCGTCGGCCGTCACGATAAAGCGCTGCCAGGTTTCGTCGTACTGAACGCGGGGATCAAACATCGGCTGCGCGCCGTAGCCAAAAAATGCATTCAGCGAGACCTCTTTCAGCAACAGTCCGGCTTTCGAATAAACGGCGAAGATGTCGTTGTCGGTGGAGACGAACTGGCTCTTGCCGATCGTGCCATTGCTGTCGGGCGGAATCCAGCACCCCGACCCTGTGTCGCATTCGTTGGGTCCGGCAAACTGGCTGCCGAAAACCGGTGGCGCGTTCGGGGTTGGAGCGTTGGCGCCAGTCGGCCGGGACTGCATTCCGGCTGCCTTGGCTGCTTCTTTCATCTGCCGATATTCGGTTTCGTTGACGGTGGGATGAAATGGAGCCGCCTTCGCCTGCGGCGGAGCATAGGTGGCTTGGTAAGCGTCCATTTGCTCGGGAGTACGTTCGACGGCCGTCACGCTGGCGTGCGCCGAGGGCGCGATTTTCTGCGGCCCACTTTGCGCTGAGGCTACGGCAGCAAGCATTGCGGCGCAACCAACCAGCGCCGCTACAAACGCAAACTTCTTCATATTTTACCCTCCCAAAAAACCTGGTGTACTGGGTTGACGTTGACTCCGCACGGCGCGGAGGTCCTGGCCTTCGGTGAAACACACAAGGTTCCTATTGAGCATGACAAAACCTGTCATCGAATACGTTTGTAGACAGTTTTTTCCCACAACAGTCCCTTGCTTCTTGAGGAAGCCTGACTACGCATTATTAGGCGGGGAAGAGTCTGACCGTACTACCCACAGTAGCGTACTCATTATGGCCAGTTCGCGATTGGTGTCAAGAAAAATCGCACCGCAGAACTGAATTTTGTTTCTGGCCCATAACAATGCAGATGTAGCGCAAAAGTTTTCAGCGTTGCGTTTGAAAAGGGCGCCCGACGGCCTGCACCACAGTGGACTCGAATGTGGGGAGAAGGTGCGACTTCAGACTCTGCCCGGTTTTGCCGAAGCCCCGAGCCCAGCCGAAGGGTAACGCCGGGCCCCGCCCGAAAATGCGCGCTTCAGCCCCCGAGCGCCGTATCTCTGCTACTTTTCTTTCGCTACATCCAGCCGCGTTTCCGCGCGCTGCAATGCGTCTTCCGCGCGCGTGTAATCGACCTGAGGATCGTTGCTCTTCAGCCGCTCTTCGGCCCGGTCTTTGGCTTTTTGCGCGCGCTCTATGTCGATCTCCTGCGGACGCTCCGCCGCTTCGGCCAGAATCGTCACCTTGTCGGGCAGCACTTCCGCAAAACCCCAAGCCACCGACAGCGTGTGCGTTGCTCCGCTCGCCTTGTAAGTAATTACACCGACGCCAAGCTCCGTAATCAACGGGGCGTGCCCGGGAAGAATCCCCAGATACCCGCTCGACCCGGGAATTTGCGCCTCTTCCGCCGTCTCCTTCACCACCAGCTTGGCGGGAGTAACAATTTCGAGTTGGAAAGTATGATCCACAGTTCTCAGTTCTCAGTTCTCAGTTCCCAGTTCTCAGTTCTCCGTCCGCATCCGGCGGCTGCTCCCACTGGCTAAATGCTAAGTGCTAACTGCTGATCCTACGCCGCTGTCCCCTTCATCTTCTCCGCCGTCTCGATCACTTCGTCGATCGTTCCCTTCATATAGAACGCCTGCTCCGGGATGTCGTCATACTTCCCTTCCACGATGCCGCGGAAACCCTTCACCGTGTCGGCGATCTTCACATAGCGACCCGGAGTGCCGGTGAATTGCTCGGCCACAAAGAACGGCTGCGAGAGGAATTTCTGGATCTTGCGCGCCCGCGCCACCGTCACCTTCTGGTCCTCGCTCAGTTCGTCGATGCCCAGAATGGCGATGATGTCCTGCAGATCCTTATAAGTCTGCAGCGTTCTCTTCACCATCTGCGCCACGTCGTAATGCTCCTGCCCAACAATTCGAGGATCGAGAATGCGCGATGTCGAAGCCAGCGGATCCACCGCCGGATAAATTCCTATCTCCGTCAGCGATCGCGAAAGCACGGTTGTGGCATCCAGGTGCGCAAACGTGGTCGCGGGTGCTGGATCGGTCAAGTCGTCGGCCGGCACATAGATCGCCTGCACCGATGTTACCGATCCCTTCTTAGTCGAAGTAATACGCTCTTGTAACTCACCCATTTCCGTTGCTAAGTTGGGTTGATAGCCGACGGCACTGGGCATGCGGCCCAAAAGGGCGGAGACTTCGGATCCCGCTTGCGTGAAACGGAATATGTTGTCGATGAAAAGAAGCGTATCGGAGCCTTCTTCATCGCGGAAATATTCGGCTACGGTCAGAGCGGTCAACGCAACCCGGAGACGCGCTCCAGGAGGCTCGGTCATCTGGCCGTAGATCAACGCCGCCTTGGATTCAGCGGGCTTGCCCGGCTTGATGACTCCCGACTCGCTCATTTCCAGCCAGAGGTCGTTGCCTTCACGAGTGCGCTCACCCACGCCCGCGAACACGGAAAATCCACCGTGCTGCTTGGCCACGTTGTTGATCAGCTCCATGATGACAACCGTCTTGCCGACGCCGGCTCCGCCGAACAGGCCGATTTTGCCGCCTTTCAGGAAGGGCTGGATCAGGTCCACAACTTTCACGCCGGTCTCGAACATCTC
>JBGPFV010000049.1:0-11096 GCA_041483535.1 Terriglobia bacterium
CTCCCACTCGCGCTCGTTTTGACCAGCGCGTGGCGAGTAGCCCACCAGCGCAGCTTGATTTGCGCCTTGGTCGGCGCCGAAAGACAAGGATGGAATCACCAGGGTAAAGATCAGCACTATCGCGGCGAAAGGTTGCATGCAACTCCTTTTGTTCGAGAGGTGCCATTATAGCGGCAAGCGGGTAGTGGGTTGGTTTCCGTTAGTGGGCTGCAGAAAAACTCATCGCGTAAGAAGCGCACCTCGGGCGCAAAAGCGCGGACACATTTTCAACGACTTACGGCACGACTGAAGTCGTGCCCTTCCCAAGAACCTGTGCGAACCAAGATTCTTGGGCAGTCCGAGACGGGGCAAGCCCCGTCTCTACAGGAGTTTTTCCGCAGCCTGTGAAGTCGTGCCCTTCCCGCGAACCAGCGTGAATCGAAGTTTTTCCGCAGGTTGTTAGTGGTCGCGCCCCGCCAAAGCGACTTCGTTGAGCCTGTCCTCTGGACCTGCTTCCGGCTTTCGTCCACCACGCCGCCTCCGGAACTTTGCCTGTAGCTGATCGAGGTATACGTAGTAAACCGGCGTGATGTAGAGGGTTACGACCTGCGAAAAGAGCAGACCGCCCACCACCGCCAAGCCCAACCCTCGCCGCGAGTCTGCGCCCGAACCAAAGCCAATCGCGATGGGCAGAGTTCCCATCAGGGCCGCCATGGTGGTCATCATGATGGGACGGAAGCGGACGAGCGCGCCCTCATGAATGGACTCCTCCGGGCTTTTTCCTTCCGTGCGCTCGGCTACCAGGGCAAAGTCAATCATCATGATGGCATTCTTCTTGACGATGCCGATCAGCATGATGATGCCCACGAACGAGTAGAGATTCAGCTCCTGGTGGAAGAGGTGAAGAGTCAGCAGCGCCCCGACGCCGGCCGAAGGTAAGCCGGAAAGAATGGTCAGGGGATGGATGAAGCTCTCATACAGAATTCCAAGAATGATGTAGATCACCAGAATCGCCGCCAGCAGCAACAGGCCCATGCCGGTGAACGAGTTTTGGAAAGCTTGAGCCGTCCCCTGGAACGTGCCTTGGATATCCGCGGGGAGCACTCGCAGGGCCTCGCGATCGACTAGTTTGGTGGCGTCGCCCAGCGCGATTCCGGGCTTGAGGTTGAAGCTGATGGTTGCGGCCGGCAACTGGCCCAGGTGATTCACCATCAGGGGGCCCACGGAAGGCACCAATTTTGCGACGGTGTCGAGCGGAACTAGTTTGCCTGTGTTGGAGCGGACGTATAGGAAGGAAAGCTTGGCAGGATTGTCCTGAAATTCAGGTAACAATTCCACGATGACGTAGTACTCATTGTTGGGCGTGTATATGGTGCTGATCTGGCGGGTACCGTAGGCGGAATAGAGAGCATCGGAGACCTGGGCCGGCGTCAATCCAAGCGCGGACGCTTTATCGTGGTCGACTTCCACGGTAAGCTGCGGGTTCTTTACCTGTAAGTCGCTGGTAACATCCTGCAATTGCGGAAGGGCGCGGAGAGCGCTCTCCAGTTTGGGCGCACCCTCGTAAAGTTCGGCCGTGTCGGGCGATTGCAGGGTGTACTGGTATTGCGACTTGGTCAGGGTTCCGCCAATGCGGATGGTCGGCGGAATCTGCATGAACACATTCAGGCCAGGAATTTGCGATACCTTCGGACGAAGTTCCTGAATGATCTGCATCGCGCTCATGTGGTTGACGCGATCTTTCTTGTCTTTCAAGCGAAAGAACATGCGGCCCTGATTGGTGGGGCTTCCGATCGCAGACATGAGGTTCATGACGCTGGGATCGGAGCGCACAACATCAGCCACCTTTTGCTGCAACTGCATCATGTCCTGGAATGCAATTCCCTGTTGGGCTTCGGTGAACGCGAAGACCAGACCTTGATCTTCGTCGGGGATGAACCCGGTTTTCGAGATGGTGTAGAGATAAAATGTCAGCCCGATCACAACGAACGACACCATCAGGGTTGCGAACTTGTGGCGCAGGACTGACTTCAGGCTGTGGTTGTAACCACGCAACCAGGCATCGAAAAACCGCTCGCTGAAATTGAAGAGCCGTCCGTGGCCCGACCGCTCCTGGTGACGGAGAAACCGGGAGCAGAGCATCGGAGTCAGGGTGAGCGATACGAATCCGGACACCAGGATTGCGGCGCCGATGGTCACGGCGAATTCATGCAGCAAGCGCCCGACGATCCCACCCATGAACAGCAGCGGAATAAAGACGGCGGCCAGCGACAAGGTCATGGAGAGAATGGTGAAGCCAATCTCGCTGGCGCCGTCCATCGCTGCCTGGAGCGGCCGTTTACCCTCCTCCATGTGGCGGACGATGTTCTCCAGCATGACGATGGCGTCGTCCACCACGAATCCGACGGACAAGGTGAGCGCCATCAAAGAGAGATTGTCGAGGCTGTAGCCGAGCAGGTACATCACCGAAAAGGTACCGATGATGGACAGGGGCAAAGCGAGAGAGGGGATGATGGTGGCGGAAATATTGCGCAGGAAGACGAAGATCACCATGATGACCAGAGCAATGGTCAGCAGGAGGGTGAACTTCACATCGTTGACTGACGCACGAATGGAGACGGAGCGGTCATAAAGCGTGTCGATTTGGACCGCGGCAGGGATATGGTCTTGCAGTCTGGGCAACAGCTTCCTGATTTTGTCCACGACCGCGACGGTGTTGGTTCCCGGCTGCTTTTGAATGGCCAGCACGATGGCGCGAACTCCGTTGAACCAGCTCGCGGTCTTATCGTTCAATACGCTGTCGGTGACGCGGCCGAGTTCGTTCAGGCGAACCGGAGAACCATTCCGATAGGCCACCACCATGGGGCCGAATTGCAGAGCATTCATCCGCTGGCCGTTGGAGAGGATAGTGTAGGTATGGTTCTGCCCATAAAGCGTGCCCGTGGGGAGATTGGTGTTTCCCGCTTGCAGGGCGGCACTGACTTCGTCGATCCCTATCTGGCGTGAAGCGAGAGCACTGGGGTCGAGCTGCGCCCGCATGGCATATTTCTGCGCGCCATACACCTGCACCTGCGCCACACCGGGCACCATCGAGATGTTCTGGGCGATGGTGGTCTCGGCGGCCTCATCGACGTCGGACAGCTTCATGGTCGGTGAACTCAGCGCCAAATAAATGATCGGCGAATCGGCGGGGTTCACTTTCTGGAAAGTCGGGGGCGTCGGCATCTGCGGAGGCAGTTGGCCACCCGCCGCGGTGATGGCTGCCTGGACGTCTAAGGCAGCGCCGTCGAGGCTCCGGCTGAGATTGAACTGAATGGTGATGCCGGTTTGGCCGAGAGAATTCGTGGACGTCATCGAGTCGATGCCGGCGATGGTGGAGAATTGCTTTTCCAGCGGGGTGGCAACGGAAGACGCCATGGTGTCAGGACTGGCGCCGGGAAGAGACGCGCTGACTAAGATCGTGGGAAAGTCGACGTTCGGCAGGTCGCTGACGGGCAGCAGTTGATACGCGAAAATGCCAAAGACCAGAATTGCGGCCATGACCAACGTGGTCATAATGGGCCGATGGATAAAGAGCGCGGAGAGATTCACAGTCCGCCTCCGGCGGGACCGGCGGGAGCAGCCGTATTGGTCTGAGGTCCGGGCGGCAAAGTATCTTGCACCATCACCTTCGCGTTTGGGGCCACGCGCAACTGGCCGTTCACAATCACGCGCTCTCCGAGCTTTAAGCCGTCCGCAATCAGTGTGAGATTCTGGTACACACCTGCCGTCTTCACGGGGCGCGATTGAGCCGTGCTGTCCGGTCTGACGACATACACGTATTCGCCCTGCTGTCCGGTCTGAATCGCCTTGGTCGGGACGACGACGGCATTCTTCTGGGTCGAGAGCACCAGCGCCACATCGACAAACTCTCCCGGCCACAGGCGCCGGTCGCGGTTCTGAAACGTGCCTTTCAGCTTGAACATGCCGGTTGTGGTGTCGACTCCGTTGTCGATGAAGGTCAAGCGGCCCTCGACCGGCGTGTCCGCTTGTCCCTTGGGAAAGGCGAGAACTTTGAGCTGTCCCGAGGAGAAGCGGTGCCGCACCCGATCCAGGTTCGCTTCCGGCACGGAAAAGGTGACGTAGATGGGAGTGACTTGGTTCAACTGCACCAGATACGGCGTATCGTTCGCCTTCACCAGATTGCCCAGATTGATCATCAATGTTCCCGCGCGCGCGTTGATGGGAGCGACGACATCGGTGTACTGCAGTTGCACACGGGCGGCGTCGACGGTGGCCTTGTCCGCCTCCACCGCGGACGCATCGGCCTGGGCCTGGGCGCGCAACTGGTCGGCCTGTTCATGGGAGACGATGCCTTGTTTCTCCAAGCCGGAGTAGCGCTCCGCCTGCAGCCGCGAATTCTCCGCCTGCGCTTGATCGTGCTTCATCTGGCCAATGGCTTTTGCAAGGTCCGCCTGGAAGGGCCGTTTATCCAACAGAAAAAGCGGCTGGCCTGCGCGCACATCTTCTCCTTCCTTGAAAAAGATTTGCTGGATTTGACCATTGACTTGGGACCGGATCTGCACCGTCTGGTAGGCTTCCACGTTGCCGATGGCCTGGATCTGAACCGGGATGTCACGCTGCTCGACACTGGCCACGACCACCGGCGCGGGTGGACGCCCTCCGGAACCGCCTGCTCCTTGAACTGGTTCTTTGCTACCGCACCCGGATAGGACGAGAACGGCAGTCAGAGGGAAGAACAAAATCGACGAGCGCAGCCGCTCGGCGGCGTATTTCATGACGGTAGGCTCCTGCACGGGCGAGACAGACATTATTCTATATCGACATTACATATCGACGATCTGGATCGGCTTTGGTGAGTGTCTACTTTGACTAGGGCCCCCGTCGGCCAGTTCCGCTGCTCCAAATCGAGACTCCCGTTCGACTCGGCCACAGTGCGCTCGAAGATGCTAAATTAGAAGATTCATGTCTGCCCCAAACTCTCTCTTTGTTCGCGCCGCCAAGGCGCAGCCCACCGAACGGACCCCAGTCTGGTTCATGCGCCAGGCGGGACGATACATGCCGGAGTATCGCGCCGTCCGCAAGGAATATTCTCTGATCGAGATCTGCAAGCGGCCGGAGGTCGCGGCTCGGGTCACGATTGAAGCGGCCGAAATCCTCAAGGTCGATGCGGCCATCATCTTTGCCGATCTCCTCCTTCCCCTCGAAGTCATGGGACTGCCTTTTCACTTCTCCGCCGGCGAGGGGCCGAAGATCGAGCGGCCGGTGCGCACTCCCGAAGACGTTGCGAACCTTCGCACCGATCGCGCCGCCGACCTGGGCTATGTTTCTGAAGCCGTGAAGCTGGTGTGCAAGCACTTCGGCGATAAGCTCCCGGTCATTGGCTTCTGCGGCGCGCCCTTTACGCTCGCCAGCTACATGATCGAAGGCGGAGGCTCACGCCACTATCTTTTCACCAAGCAGATGATGTACTCCGCGCCCGCCGCGTGGAACGAACTGATGAGGAAGCTGGTCGCGGTGACCGCCGAGTATTCCGCCGAGCAGGTGCGGGCCGGCGCCGACACCATCCAGATTTTCGATAGCTGGGTGGGCTGCCTGAGCGTGGGAGATTATCGCCGCTATGTTCTGCCGCATGTGACCGACCTGGTGAAACGCCTGCAAAAAACGGGCGCGCCCGTCATCTATTTCGGTACGGACAGCTCGACGCTTCTGCCCTCGATGCAGGAAAGCGGCGCCGAAGTGATTGGCCTCGACTGGCGCATTCCGCTCGATACCGGATGGCAGAGCCTCGGTTTCAAAGGCGCCGTGCAGGGCAATCTCGATCCCGTGCTGCTGTTCGCCGATTGGAAGGAACTCAAATTGCGGGCCGAGGACATTCTGCGCCAAGCCGCCGGGCGACCCGGCCACATCTTCAATCTCGGCCACGGCATTCTTCCCGAAACTCCGGTGGAGAACGTGAAGGCGCTCTGCGATTTCATCCGCGAGCACTCGGCAGAGTTCAAGGCGCGCAATTCACGACAATGATTAAGCACGTGTTAATGGTCCCCGTTTATGAATTGTCATCCTGAGCGAAGCGAAGGACCTGCTGTTCGCCGCAAGATGCCCGAGCCCAGAAAATGACGCCGTGCCCTCTAGGCCAAGCCAGCCAGTGCTATTGCGCCAAGCAGGTGAATTCGTTTGCCGGCGCGGGACCGTCCCAGAGAACCGCCGTCCTTCTGCTGGCCCACGGCAGTCCCGAGAACCCCAGCCAGGTTCCCGAGTTTCTAAGTTATGTCACCGGCGGACGACCCTTGCCGCCGGCCGTAGTCGAAGAAATTCGCCATCGATATTCCCTTATAAGTTTCTCGCCGCTCCCGTGCTGGACTCTTTTGCAAGCCGATCGACTTTCGCAGGCGTTGCAGATGCCGGTCGTCGTCGGCATGCGCAACTGGAAGCCCTTCATCGCCGATGCAGTGAAAGCAATTGCGAGCGAGGGATACGAGCGCGTCATCGCCATCTGCCTCGCCCCCCAGAATTCGCGCACCAGTGTCGGCCTTTACCGCAGCGCTGTGCTGGGTGACGGCAATCTTCCTTTTAAGATGGACTTCGTCGAGGAGTGGCACGACCAGCCGCTGCTTGCCAAAGCCTTCGCCGAAAAACTACGCTCGGGCTGGGAGAAGGCGTGTGCCGAAAGCGGAGCCAAGCTGCCTGTGATCTTTACCGCACACAGTGTTCCGCAGCGCACGATTACGGAAGGCGATCCCTACGAGAGGCAAGCCAAGGAAACCGCCCAGTTGGTAGCGAAGGAAGCAGGCCTTGGAGCCAGCGACTGGACGTTCGCCTTCCAGAGTCAGGGCATGTCGGGCGGCGCGTGGATCGGTCCCACGGTGGAGGACACGATCCGGAACTTAAAGGCAAAAGGCCATCGCGGTGTCTTCCTCGATCCCATCGGATTTCTGTGCGATCACGTCGAGGTGCTCTACGATATCGACATCGCCTTCAACAAGTTTGCGGAAAAAGAAGGCATGCGCCTGTGGCGAGCCGAGTCGTTGAACGGGTCACAGACCTTAACGGCAGCCTTAGCAGAAATAGTAAGGAGCCGCCTGACATGACGAGCAGAAGCGAAGCAGTGTAGAGACGCAGCTTGCTGCGTCTCCCGCAGCACCGGGACACTTGCGGGACAGAGACGCGGCAAGCCGCGTCTCTACAACAGAGCACAGCACGAGCCAAGAGCTAAAAGCTAAGACCTGATTTGCATGAAACGCATTGCCATCATCGGCGGCGGAATCTCCGGCCTCTCGGCCGCGTACACCATCGAAGAAAAACGCCGGTCCGGCGCGCCCGTCGAATACGTTTTGTTCGAGTCGAGCCCGCGCCTGGGTGGTGTGCTGGTCACCGACCGCGTCGATGGCTGCCTGGTCGAGGCCGGACCCGACTCGTTTCTCACCGAGAAGCCCTGGGCTGCCGATCTCTGCGGCAAGATTGGTTTGGGCGATCAACTCATCGGCTCGAACGACTCCGAGCGCAAGACCTACATCGTAGCCAGGGGCAAGCTGGTGGTGATGCCCGATGGGCTCATGTTCATGGTGCCCACTAAGATCATGCCCACCGTGTTCTCGCCGCTTTTTTCCTGGCGCACAAAAATGCGCATGGCTGCCGAGTGGTTCCATCCGCCGCATAAGGCTTTCGAAGACGAAACTGTTGCCGAGATGGTGGAACGTCACTACGGTTCCGAGATGGTCGACTTGCTCGCCGATCCGCTGCTCTCGGGAGTTTACGGTGGCGAAGCAACGCAATTGAGCGTGCGCGCCGTGCTGCCTCGCTTCGCTGACATGGAAGCGAAACACGGCAGTCTGGGGCGCGCCATGCTCGCAGCCCGAAAGAAAATGGGCGCAGCGGCGAACCTCCCGGCGCGGCCGCTGTTCACTTCGCTCAAAGAAGGCATGCAGCAGATGGTCGATGCCCTGGTCGCGCGGCTGGATGCGAACGCGCTGAAGACATCTTCGCCGGTGCAGTCGGTGATTCCGCAGGAGAGCGGCTGGATGGTGTCCGCCGGATACCAGAGCGACCACTTCGATGCCGTGATCATCGCGACTCCAACCCATGCCGCTGCGGCCGTGCTGCAAGGTGCAAACGAGGATCTGTCTCGCGATCTGGGCGGAATCAAGTACAGTTCATCGGTGACCGTCACGCTTGGTTACGACGAGAAAGTGCGCCGCTCGCTTCCACCAGGCTTCGGATTCCTGGTGCCGCGCAGCGCTGGTCATCGCATGCTTGCGGCCACCTTCGTGCACAACAAGTTTCCTCATCGGGCGCCGGAAAATCGCGCCATCGTCCGCTGCTTTCTCGGCGGCGCGCGCGACGAGCAAATCCTCGAATCGAGCGAAGAAGAAATCCTCGAAATCGTTCGCAATGAACTGCGCCAGATCATCACCCTCAATGCCGAACCTCTGTTTGCGCGCGTCTACAAATGGAAGTCCGCCATGGCGCAGTATTCCGTCGGCCACCTCGAACGTTTGCAGCGGATCGAATCGCTGCGGCAGAAACTCCCCGGCCTGGCGCTCGCCGGCAACGGTTATAGCGGCATCGGTGTGCCCGACTGCGTTCGCTCCGGCGCGGAAGCCGCCGGCAAAATCCTCGCCGAGATGGGGATGTGGTCGGCTGCGTGAAGATCGGCTGCGAGCTTCGAGCCACGAGCTTCGAGCAAACAAAAGATCGGTGGGCTCATAGTTCATAGCGCGCAGTGCCTTTGCCGTACTCTGATATTCTGAATTTTTCCGGTCCTACTTTCATCTCATGATCATGACTGCGTCCGCGAGTCAATGGAAGATCATTCTTGCCTTCGGGCTGGTCTATGTCTTCTGGGGCTCGACCTATCTCGGCATCGGCATCGCGGTGGAGCAGATTCCTCCGGCCGTCATGTGTGGCGCGCGCTTTTTGACCGCGGGCCTGGTTATGCTCGCTTACTGTGCGGTGACCGGACGGCGCCTTCGTTTTTCGGCGCGGCAGCTCGGCCATTTTGCGGCGGTCGGCATTCTGTTGCTGATGGGCGGTAACCTCACGCTGGCCTACGCGGAGCGGATTGTTCCCACCGGCCTGGCGGCGTTGTTGATCGCAGTTACTCCGCTCTGGTTTCTGGTGCTCGACAGCCTGTTGCTGGGCGACCATCACATCTCGCGGCGCGGCAAGATCGGGCTGGTCATCGGGATCGCCGGAGTGGTTGTGCTCATCTGGCCTGACCTGCAGCACTCCAATTCCCTTGGCCATCGCGAACTCTGGTGGGCGCTCGGGTTGCAACTCGGATCGTTCAGTTGGGCGTTCGGATCGGTGCTCTCGAAAAGGTGGCAGACCGCGGCGACCGATCCCTTCGGCGCCATCGCGTGGCAGATGTTCTTTGCCGGGCTTGCGAATTTACTTTTCGCGCTGCTTGTCGAGAGGCCTTTCAACGTCGCGTGGACCTTCCGCGGAGTGGGCGCGATTCTGTATCTGGTGGTGTGCGGTTCCCTGATCGGCTACACGGCCTACATCTGGTTGCTGCAACACGTTCCCACCTCGAAGGTTTCTACTTACGCGTACGTCAATCCCGTGGTCGCGGTGTTTCTAGGCTGGCTGGTGCTGCACGAGCGCATCGACCGCTACATCCTGATGGGGAGCGCGATCATCGTGGCTTCGGTGGTGCTGGTGACGAGCGCGAAGGTTTCGACTCGGGCTGCGGCGGAAGAGCTTCCTGCGGTGGAGGCTGTGGGAGACTGAAGTTACAGTTCTCAGCAACTGCCGAGCTTTGCTCGGCTGGACGGGCGGGGACGCCCGTCTCTCCACAAGATGCGGCTAGTCTTCTGGTTCTTCGGCATCGTTTACTACGTCGATTACTCGGCTTCTTATGTTGAACACTAGCTTCTGATCGTCGTCGGGCTGAAAGGTTACTCGCGTGGGGGTGCGCTCCCAGACTGGGGGCGGGCATTCGGAGTCGGGATCGTCGTCTGCGGCGGGTTCGCCTGCTTCTTTTTTCAGGATGGGCTTGCGGCGTCCTACCTGGGCGACTACCGCGTAGAGTTTCTTGCCGTCTTCGGAGACGCCGCAGTAGGCGATGTAGTCGCGATACCAACTGGCGGTTGAATAGTAAGGATCGAACTCGGGCAGGTTGAGTTGAGAGACTCGTCCGGTGAGGCGGTCGACGAGCAGCCAGCCTCCGCGTTGCCACTGCCAGCGCGGGGCGTTGGCGGTGGCATTAGCGTTGTCCGTGGGCAGGGCATCGTTCACGCGAAAGACGCGGCGGACTACGAACAGGCGGTCGGTCAGCTCATGCGGAGTTCCGGTGGTGTATTCCTTGAGCCTCGTATCGACCAACAACGGACGCACTTTCAGGTCGAGGAGCTTCTGACCGGTGGCGTTGGGCCACTTGGCGGAAATCCATTTTCCAAAAGCGATGACGTGCGGCTTGGGGACGGCCGCGCATTCGCTCAGCGGCAGACAGAACACAAGGGAGATCAAGAAGAGTTTCCGCAGCATGAGGGAAGGGTGGCACGGGCGCGGAAGTGGGCGCAATGACGGCTGAACAGGGAAAATGTTCGGTTTTCCGGCGAAGACGGACGGGCGAGAGCCTGCCCTGAGCTTGTCGAAGGGTCGCCCGTCCCCACACGCCCGGGGGCGTCCTTCGTCCATCGTAGATCCTGCGCGGTTCGTGGTATTGAAAACGGATTTCAGATAACATTGGCCTAATGAGCAGGTGAAGTGATGAGCGTTCCCCCACGGCAGCGCCAGACAACGTTTCCTCCGCCATCGAGTTCTTATGCGGATATGGGCGATCTGCTGGCCGTTCGCCGGAAGCAGTCGGTTCTGGTGGTGGAAGACAATGTGGTGAATGCGGCGCTGCTGAAGGAGTTGCTGACGAGCCGCGGCTACCCAACGGTTGCGGTACACAACGCGGCGGAGGCGGAGGCGGAAATCCGGCGCGAGGCCCCGGACCTGATCCTGCTCGATGTGATCATGCCCGGCAAGAGCGGCTACCAATTGTGCCGCGAACTCAAAGAGGATCCCAGGACGCGGCTGATTCCGATCGTGATGATCACGGGCTTGAGCGCTCAAGAGGACCGCGTGAAGGGCATTGAAGCGGGCGCCGACGATTTTCTGACCAAGCC
>JBGPFV010000050.1:0-10990 GCA_041483535.1 Terriglobia bacterium
AACCGGGGGGACTCCAGCGACGGCAAGCGGGCAACCAGTGCCGGAAGTAACTAGAGTTATCTGTCGAAGGTAGGTAGATTCGTGATTAAGTGCTAGTTGGGGAGGAGTGTCATGGAAAAATTTGCGCCCGTAAAACGGAGCGAAGACGGACAGCCGGTGCGCTATCTGATCGTGGATGACTCCGTGTTCGCCCGCAAGAACCTCGCCCGGATGGTGGAAACCTTCGGGGGACAGGTAATCGGCGAGGCTGGCGACGGCGTTTCGGCGATCAGCGAGTACGACCGGCTCACGCCCGACATCGTTCTGATGGATATCACCATGCCGCAGATGGAAGGCATCGAGGCGGCGGAGAAGATCGTGCGCGATCATCCGAGCGCGCGCATCGTCATGGTGTCGTCGGTCGGCTACCAGGAGAACATCGTGGCCGCCTTGCAGCGCGGCGCCCGCCACTTCGTGCAGAAGCCGGTGAAGCCGGAAGTTCTCTATGAAGTCATCAAATACGTGATGCGGGACGACGAAGCGACGACGCGCGGCGCCAGCGCCGGAGCTGGAGTCTAGCCATGCGGATGGATCTGATTCAGCCCTTTATTAACGCGACCGACGCCGTGCTGGCGCAGGGGCTGGAGTCGCCCGTTTCCATCGAAAACCTGAGCATGGAAGAGGAGGCGTACCGGCGAAAAGGGATCGCGGCCGAAGTTTGCCTCATGGGCGAGATCGAAGGCCGGATCATTTTTGATGTGGACCTAGGAACGGCGGTGCAACTGGCCACGCGTCTGGCCGGCGTGGAGGTTTCCGAGGCCGACGATCTGGTACGCGAGGCGGTCTGCGAATTGGCAAACCAGATCATTGGCAATGCCGTCACGTCGCTCAACGACCAGGGATTTCACTTTCATGTTCATCCTCCAACCCTGCACACCTCCGAACAGGGGAGCAAGAGCAGTGAAGACACCGAAGCCCTGGTGATGTGCTTCAACACTTCCAGCGGAAACGTCTTCATGAATGTGGCGCTGCGCCACCACTGCCGCCAGGCGGTGGAACGGGCTGGGGTCGCGGGATAGAAATAGTCGTTGGTCTTTTGTCGTTAGTCGCTAGTCGCTAGTCGTTGTCGCTAGTCGTTGGCCTGCTCGCTCGACACTACAACTCATCCAAACCCGCGAACTGTCCTTACTCTGCGACCTACATTCAAGAAATTGTCATCCTGAGCGAAGCGAGGGACCTGCTGTCTCATGCACAGACAAAAAAGCAGATCCTTGGCATCGCTCAGGATGACAAAATCGGGCTTAGGGTCCGGCAAACAAAAACACCGGATTCTGCGGCGGGTTGTTCAGGCGCGAACTGGCTGGGGCCGTAAGACTCCCAATATAGGTGTCGTTGGAGGTATCGATGATGTGGACATTCCCTCCATCGCAACTGGACAGGTAAGCACGCAAACTGTCGCCGCCGGCGGCCATCATGATGCGGAAGCGCGTTGTGGCGCAGAAAGCGTCGAAGGCGGGAAATCCCGGAATCGCCAAGAAGTTCCTGACGGTGTTGCTCACCGCGTCGATCACCGTGACCTGCGGGCAGAAGTTTCCCGACGCGTCTTCGTAGTAAGACCCGACATAAGCCCGGGTTCCATCGGGCAGCGCAGCAACGTCAACCGTAGATAAGGTCGCCGCCCCGATCGGCGAACAGCCCGACGGCGTGGTCGGCGTAATCGCCAGCGTGGCAATCGTCGTCGGGGCCGCCTGCGACACATCAACGATCGTCACCTTATTTCCTCCCGGAATGTACAGGCGGTTCTTATTGCCGTCGTAGACCATCTTGACCGCGCCGGGGACGCTGATCGCCGTTTCCGTCAAGGTGTCGGGGCCAGCGGTCGAGGTGGTATCGATCGAAGCAAGAGTGCCGCTCGTTTGCTCCAGTGCGTAGACGCGCTGGCCGTCCGTACGCACCACCAACCAGATCGGCGGCGATCCCAACGAACCGGCGATGGACCTCGAAGACCGGTCAACGGTGTTAAAAGCGCTGATGGTGGCGTCCCCCAGGTTGGCGACGTAGAGCTTGCTGTTGTCGGGGGTGACGGCTAAAGCATACGGATTGCTTCCGACCGTAATCGTGGCCACGAGACCGTTGCTGATCGTGCTGACCACGCCGACTCCGTTGTCGTTGGGAAGGTTGATGGGGTCCGGCACGTAGTTGGTCAAGGTCACATAAGCCGTCGTTTGATTCGGAGCCACGGCCACGAAGTTCGGCGCCGAATTCGCCGGCAGACCGATGGTGCTGGTGTTGGCGATGGTAATCCCGCTGAAGTTCACCTTGGTAATCGAATCGGAGTGGTTTACGACCAACAACTGGCTGGCGGACTGCTGCACGGCGTGCACCGGATTCACGCCGAGACACAGAGGCGTGGTGCAATCGGCGACGCTCGCAGCCGAATCGCCGGAGACGTCGATCACCAAGGCGCTGCCGCCTACGGTGGTTCCGTTATCGTTAATCGCCACCGCGGTATGGGCCGCCTCCGGGTTGGGAAAGGTTGGCGGATTGGGGGTGATAATCGGACGGAAAGTGTCGCCGCAACCGGTACAGATAAGATAAAGAACCAGTACGACCCCCAGCCAGAAAAACCGCTTCATTCGAACTCCATGGAAAAAGTCAGTCTTGCGCGGAATTGATTATTGTATCGGGAACCGGGTCGCGAGGGGAAATCGGGCGCGCCTCAGCCCACCGTTTTGGTGAGAAGCTGGTAGAGGCGAGTTTGGTTGCCGGGGCGGGTTCGCAATATTACAAACGTTGCTGTAGAAACGCGGCTGGCCGCGTCTGGGAGCAAACGGGAAGCACGCGGAATTTCGAACGTCCCGCGGAGGCGACGCGCCAAGCCGCGTCTCTACCGGCATTCATCCGCGCCTGCGCCGTGCTTTCGATTGGCCCTCGGAGGGAATCTCGGTGACTTTTTCCGACCCGGCTGGCTTCTTCGTCTGGGCCAGGCTTTCTTTCAGCGCTGCCATCAGATCCACCACCGGGGCCAGCTTCTTCGCTGGTTCGGCGGCCTGCACTTCTCCACCCTCCAGCTTCGCCTCAATCAGTTTCTTCAGATTGTCCTGAAAAGTGTCGCGATATTTCTCCGGATTCCACTCGCCGGCGAGCGCTTCAATCAGCTGATGCGCAACTTTAATCTCGGCTTCTTTGACCTCCACCTCGGGAGCGCCGAACGATTCGACCTCGCGAACTTCCTCGGCGTAGTACATGGTGTGCAGCATCAGTCCGCCTTTGTGCGGACGCAGGAAGACCGTGTATTCGCGGTTGTGCATCGTCAGTTTGGCGATGGCGACGAACTCACTCTCCTCCAGGGCCTTGGTCAGCAGCGCGTACGGACGCCGGCCCGCCTCTTCCGGAACCATGTAATACGACGACTCGAAGTACACCGGATCGACCTCGCTGGTCCTCACGAATTCCAGGATCTCCATGGTCTTCGCCGTCTTCGGCTCAATCTTCTTGATGTCCTCCGGATCGATAATGACGTACTCGTCTTTGCGATACTCATAGCCCTTGACGATATCGCTGCGCTCGAGGACCTGGTTGTCGGCCGGGCAAATGAGTTGCTGCTTGACCCGATGGTGGTCTGTGCGGTGAAGCTGGTTAAACGAGATGCCGCTGCTGCGCGCGCCCGAAAACAGGCGCACCGGCATCGAGATCAATCCGAACGTAAGATATCCAGACCAAACGGAGGCCGCCATAGATTTTTCTCCCCGGTAGAGACGAGGCTTACCTCGTCTGCGATTGAGACGCGGCGAGTTGCTTCTCCCCACAATCTTCCGATGCCCGCACCCCGGCAAGCGTACAGAAGTGTAGCCTAAACGAGGTTGGGTTGGGGAGGCCAGGTTACGGACGAATCCAAAGGCCAAGCACTACAGGACGCGGTCCGCCGCCTGCGGACACCGAATATAGTGTTATCGACGGTGGATCGCGCATTCAGCCGTCAGCCATCAGCCATCAGCTATCAGTTTTCAGGGTCGTGAGATTCTACTGAGAGCTGACAGCTGAAAGCTGAGAGCCGTCTTCAACAATGCTGAACCCATTTCTGGCACACGGCTGGGCTGCATCCCCGGAACGTCTGGCCATCGCCGCCGGGGTGACGCTGGGCTTCGCGGGGCTGGCTCGCGCCCTGCGCGGCGTCAACCGATCCGGAGCCCTGGCGGGCGGTCTCGCCTGTTTCCTGCTTTTTGCCGGCGCCGGGCCAGCCGCCTTCGCCACCCTGACAGCGCTGTTCCTGATGACCTGGGTCTCCACCCGCCTGGGATACCGCCGGAAGCTGGCCCTCGGGCTCGCCGAGCAACCGGAAGGCCGGAATGCCTGGCAAGTCCTGGCCAATCTGGCGGTGGCAGCTCTGGGCTCCGTTGGGTTCAGCACCACGGGAAACCGGGTTTGGCTGGTCGCGGCCGTGGGCGCTCTGGCCGAAGCCGCCACCGACACCGTGGCCAGCGAAATCGGGCAGTACCGCGGCCCAGATGCGCGCCTGATCACGACCTGGGAACGAGTCCCCGCAGGCACCGACGGCGGCATCACGGTCCCGGGAAGCATGGCCGGAATGGCCGCCGGCCTCGGGATTGCGGCGGTCGCAAGCGTGGGCGGGATGCTTGTTCCGGGTCAGCTCTGGATTCCGGTGGCCGCCGGATTCGCCGGAATGCTGATCGACAGTGTTCTCGGCGCCACCCTGCAGCGCCGCGGCTGGATCAGCAACCAGGGCGTGAATCTCTTTTCCACGCTGGCAGCGGCGGCGCTGGCGTATGCCTTCGCCATGAACAATCTCCTGTAGAGACGCGGCTTGCCGCGTCTCGGCCCGGCCGCAATATTTCGGGCGCAGCACGCAGGAGACGGGGCAAGCCCCGTCTCTACGGGAGGTTTTTCGGCGGATCACGTTCGCTGCTTGACGCGGTCGAGCAGCAGGAAGACAAAAACGCCCAGCAGGGCATTCGCGACGCCCGACAGGAACTCGTGCGGCCAACTCCATGCCATGTGCAATCCGACCAGGCCGCGGGCAATCATGAAGTAGACCACTTCGTGCACCACGTAGAAGAAAATCGTAAGCAGGAAACGAGAGCCGGCATTTTCCACGTCCAGCTTGATCCCCAGTGAAGATGCGCCGAATCCCACCACCGTCTTCGAAATTCCGTAGAGCCCGATGGGATGATGGGTCAGCGCGTCTTGCAGAATACCGATCAAGCCGCCCGTGACGAGCCCCGCTAGCGGACTGCGCCGCGCCGTCGCGAAACCGATCACGACCAGTAGCGGAAGATCGAAGACCGAGAAAAAATGAATGCGCAGGGGCAGCCACGCCTGCAGAAAGACGGCAGTCAGCGGAATCAGAACCGTCGCCGGAATACTGAACCGGTAAACCTCGACCTGCTCTCCCGATGTGTAAGTAGTGATGGCCACGTTATTGCGGACTATCCTGCACGGGGGATTGCGGCTTGGGTGCGACCGCTGGCGGCACGGGCTTGGGGGAAACTTTCGCGGCCCCGGTTCCGGTTGCTCGGGTGCCGGAAGCAGCCGTGCCGGAAGCAGTGCCAGAAGAATTCGCGGAGCGAGTTGCGGAACCGGGTGCCGAGGGCGATGCGGAATTGCCGCTTCTTCCCGCCGCAGGCGCGCTGCTGTTGCCGGAGCCTGGCGAGGGCGGATCTTTGGGCTTGGCATCGGAGCCGGTCGTCTTTGGTGCGACTGCCGGTGCGACTGCCGGTGTGACCGGTCCCGGCGCGGCGCCTTTTTCAGTATCTTCCGGCGGCTTGGGAGGAACGCCCGGCAGGCGCTCGGCCAGGATGTCGACGGCTCGCGCTGCGCCGGCCTGGTCGGGCTGGGCCTGCCTCTCGTCAATCTTTGTTACCACCAGCACTTCTTCCAGGCGGCTGAGATCGGCCGCGGGACGCACGCGAATGTTGAGAAATAGATCATTGCCCACCACCTTGGTCACACGGCCGACCAGCAGGCCCTTCGGGAAGATGCCGTCTCCGCCGCTGGTCAGAACCATTTCTCCGGGGGGAACGGTTTCGTCGCTCATCACTTTTTCGAGCGTCACTTCCCCCGCGGACGTTCCCTTGAGAATGCCCTGCAGGCGCGATTTTTCAAGAATCGCCCCGACACCGCTGCTTTGATCGTTAATCAGGAGCACCAGCGACGTCGAGGGGTACGCGTGCAGCACTTTACCCACGATGCCATCCGCGGTGATAACGGCCATGTCGGGCTTGATACCGTCGTTTTCGCCTTTGTCGATGTAGAGCGAGCGCGACTGCTCACTGCCACTCGATCCGATGACCTGCGCCGCCATGGTCTGCGAAATGAATTGTTCCTTGAAGGCCAGCAACGCCTGCAGACGCCGCGCCTGATCGGCGTCCTGGCTGATCCGCACCTGCTCCAGGCTCATACGTTCAATTTGAGCTTTGAGGTTGCGATTCTCGGCGCGCACGCCGCGGAGGTAGAAGTAACTGTGCCAGACGTTGCCGGTGGAGGTCTGAACCCACACCAGCACTCTTTCGAGAGGCGTGACCGCGCCCACCGCCCAGATGCGGATCAGGCGCGTCGGTTCGCTGTCGGTCGTCCGCTTCACCTGCACGGCCAAGCCGAGCACCTGGGCGAATAACACTCCCACCAGCACGATCAGATTGCGGTAGCGTCCGAGGACGTCCATAACACCAGTTCTCAGCTCTCAGCTGTCAGCTCTCAGTAATGAAATTGTCATCCTGACCCTGAGCGTAGTCGAAGGGGAAGGACCTGCTTTTCGATCGCAACTCGTCGCCCGTAGCTCGCCGCTCTACTCGATCGAAATCTTGCGCAGCAGCTTGAAGTCCGAGAGCATCTTGCCGGTGCCGAGCACCACGCTGCAGAGCGGATCGTCGGCGATCGAGACCGGTAATCCCGTTTCTTCGCGGATGCGCTTGTCGAGGTTCTTGATGAGCGCGCCGCCGCCGGTCAGCACGATGCCGCGGTCGCTGATGTCGGCCGAGAGCTCGGGCGGCGTGCGTTCGAGCGCGACGCGGATGGCATTCATGATGGTCGAAACGCATTCACTCAGCGACTCGCGGATTTCGCTGTCATCCACCGTGATGGTTTTGGGCACGCCTTCAATCAGGTTGCGGCCCTTGATCTCCATGGTCAGCGGCTTGTCCAGCGGATAGGCGGAGCCGATTTCCATCTTGATCTGCTCGGCCGTGCGCTCGCCCACCAGCAGGTTATATTTCCGCTTCAGGTAGTTCATGATGGCCTCGTCCATCTGATTGCCGGCCATGCGCACGGACCGCGAATACACGATGCCGCTGAGCGAGATGACGGCGATGTCGGTGGTGCCGCCGCCGATGTCGACCACCATGTTGCCGCTCGGTTCGGTAATCGGCAGCCCCGCGCCGATGGCGGCCACCATGGCCTGCTCCACCAGAAATACTTCGCTGGCTTTGGCGCGATAGGCGGAATCCATGACCGCGCGCTTTTCCACCTGCGTGATTTCCGAAGGCACCCCGATCACGATCCGCGGATGCACCAGCATCTTCCGGTTGTGCGCCTTCTGGATGAAGTAGTTCAGCATCTTCTCGGTGACCTTGAAGTCGGCGATGACGCCGTCTTTCATGGGCTTGATGGCCACGATGTTGCCGGGCGTACGCCCCAGCATCTCCTTGGCTTCTTTGCCCACGGCTTCGACTTCGCCGGTGTTCTTGTTGATGGCCACGATCGAAGGCTCGTTGACCACGATGCCCTTGCCGCGCGCGTACACCAGCGTGTTGGCCGTCCCGAGATCGATGGCGAGGTCGCTCGAAAACATGCTGAACAGCGAACGCAGATTGTGCGAACGCGAGGAGCCGTTACTGAACCCGTTGTTTGACATAGCTATACTTCTCTTTCCCGGGAATTCGTCTCGCCTTTGGAACCTGAGACTTCGCCGGTTTCCGTGTGAGTCGCTCTCCGCTCGCTTCTTCTGCTCTGCGTTTCTTCTATTCTACTTCGATGTTCCACTGCGCTGGGTTGTCATCTCGGCACCGGCCGTTCCGGAGGTGGTCCTGAACCTCGAATGCCGCTACTGAATCACCACTTTTTCCTGGTGCGTGTTCACCCCGCCTTTCGAATTCTGCGCCGTCACCGTAACCAGGTTTTCCCCGTTCGCCAGGGGCGGCGTGAAATAGTGGAACGTCCCGTCGTCGCCGACGATCGGCACTTCCCTGCCGTTCACCATGACGCGCGCTCCCGCCTCGGTTTTGCCCGTCACCTCGATCACGTGTCCGTGCTGGACCAGAGGATCGATGTCGAGCGACAGGTCGATTTTTTCCTTGGACTTGACGATCAGCGTAAAACGATTTTTTTCGCTTTCGACCGATGCCTTGCCGGCCGCATTGTAAGACTGTATGGACCAATAGTAAGCGCCGGCGGGCAGACCGGTCACGACTACACTCGGCGTCTCCACCTTACGGTCGAGCAACAAGGACGAAAAATAGGGGTTGTGCGAAATGCGCAGCCGGTATCCGGCGGCGTTCGCCATGGGCGTCCAGGCAAACTCCACTTCCTTCGACTTCTCCCCAGCGCTGATGAAAACCGGCATCATGTTCCCCGGTGTAATGGGCGTGGGCGGACCGATTTCGGTGGCCCGTTCCATGGTCTTCGATTGGCTTTGGAAACTCACCTTCTCCCAGTTCGACAGGTGAACCACTTCTCCATTGCGCTCGATTTCGCCGCTGCCTTTCTTGACCAGGATTTCGTGTTGATCGTCCTTGGGATCATTGTGCACCATGGCCGACGAATCCGGAGCCAGCGAAGCCTTCGCGCCCGCCACAATCACCTGCGACGTCGAACCCTGCACATAGGTCGCCGTCGTCAGATCCACCGTGCCGGTCGTGACCGCCACCGACACGCTGGTTTGTTGCTGATCGTTGGCCGAGTTCTCTTCGATCACGATCAACGAATCCTGTTTCACGGTGTAGTTGGTCCCGTCGTTGAAAACGATCTTGGCCATGCCCTCGGCGCCGGTCTGGACCACGTCGCCTTTTTCCAGGGGCACATTGTAGTCGGCGTTGACCCAACTATTGCCATCGCCTTTCCTTACTCGGATCGTGCCATCGAGCGCGGTGAAGTGCGCCTGCTGCGAAACCGAAGGCGACGGCCCCTTGAGCGGAGGCGCCAGGCCCGCAAGTTTTTCCAGCAAGGCCGACGTAAAACGCCCCGCCGCCTTCACCGTCGAGTCGCTGAATTTCGGAAACGCCTCGTACATGACCGCGCCAAAGATCAACGCCGCGCCCAGCAGCGCCATGATCACGCTGCGATACGTCACCGTCTTCCAGGCGACATAGAGTCCCGGCTTATTTTGATTCGACACGAGCCCGCGCCCACCTCACTGCAAAATTGTGAGAGTACTGGATATCTCTCAGTCTGTGACCATCATATCCCTGCGGGGAAGGGCATTAAACTTGGGTCTGGGGGCAAAGGGTTACGAAAGTGACCGGGACGGGAAGCCACGCCCCCGCCAACCGGACATCCTCAGTTTGGGGTGGGATCACTCCTTCTCGGTAAAGGCCGGTTTGCGCTCGCAAGTAGCTTCCGAGTTGCCGTGATCCAGCACAAACTGCGGTCACAAAGCTCCTTGCGCCCGTGGTCACGGCAGGTGCTAGTCTGGCGTAGCAGCCGATGAACAACCGTGAAATCCAGGCAGCTTGGAAGTATCACGAGGGCACGAAGCACTCCTACTGGAGTATTCGTAACCATCCTCACTTTCTGGACTGGGCGAATCGGCCGTTGCCTTTCAAAATCTACCCAAAGATAGAGCCTTTTCCCCTGCCGCGGGACGTGCCGCAAACCGGGGTGGCCGTGCTCTCCGCAATCTCAGAACCAGTGCCTTCGTCGCGGGCTGATTCGGTCCCTGGCGTTCAGGATCTGGCGCGCCTACTCTATTTCTCGGCAGGGATTACCAAACAGCGCGCATATCCAGGTGGAGAAATCTACTTTCGCGCCGCAGCCTGCACGGGAGCTCTCTACGAGATCGAACTGTACGTCGTGAGTGGCGATCTTCCGGGTTTGGATGCCGGCGTGTATCACTTCAATCCGGCGGATGTATCGCTGCGGCTTCTGCGGAAAGGTAACTTTCGCGGAAACCTGGCCCAGGCGACGGCGATGGAAACCGCGGTGGCTCACGCGCCCACGACGATCATCTGCACCGGAACGTACTGGCGGAACGCCTGGAAGTACCAGGCGCGCACCTATCGCCATTTCGGTTGGGACAACGGCACCCTGCTGGCAAATATGCTGGCCGTTTCTGCGGCCTCGGGGCTGCCGGCCGAGATCGTGCTCGGGTTCGTGGACGCCGAAGTGAACCGCCTGCTCGATCTGGATACGCGGCGTGAGGTTTCCTTGTGCCTGGTACCGATCGGGCGGGCGTCGGAAAGTTCGCTGGAGAGTTCGCTGCCGGCGCCGAAAGAGGTTCCGGCGTTGGGCTTGGAGACAATCCCGCTTTCACAGCACGAAGTCGAATATCCCGCCATGCTTGAGATGCACGACGCGTCTTCGCTTGGGTCTGTAGAGGAAGTAGCTCAGTGGCGGGGCCAGTCACCAGTCCTTCCAACTTCAGTTCTGGCGGGCGAGGCAGTTCGTCTCTCGCGCCTGCCGGAAGAAGAACAACCGAAGGACACGATCGAGGAGGTGATCCTGCGCCGCGGCTCTACCCGAACGTTCGATAAGGCGGCATCCATTACAGTGGCACAACTTTCTACCATTCTCGACTATGGCACGCGAGGTTTTCCGGCGGACTTCCTTGAGCCTCCCGGCGCGCAGCTTAACGATCTTTACCTGATCGTGCATGCGGTGGGGGGACTCGATCCTGGCGCATACTTCCGCCGCGAGGACAACGCGCTTGAGCTTTTGAAAAAGGGACAGTTCCGCGCCGAGGCCCATCATCTTGGTCTGGAGCAGGATTTGCCGGCGGACGCCTGCGTGGACATCTTCTTTCTCGCCGATTTAAAACCGATTCTGGAGCGATACGGGAACC
>JBGPFV010000051.1:0-10988 GCA_041483535.1 Terriglobia bacterium
CTGTAGACCAGGATGTGTCCTGCGCTCTGTTTGACAATGCCATAGACAGTGGCCAGGCCCAGGCCGGTTCCTTTGCCCATCTCTTTGGTGGTGAAGAAGGGCTCGAAGATGCGCGACACGGTGGCTTCATCCATTCCAATACCCGTATCACTGATTGCGAGCAGGACATATTTTCCGGCTGCCATGGGTTGATATTGCTCGGCGGATGCCTGGTCAAGTTTCACCGTGTCAGTTTCGAGAATGAGCTTGCCGCCACGAGGCATGGCGTCGCGCGCGTTCACCGCCAGATTGACCACGATCTGGTCGAGTTGGCCAGGGTCGGCCTCGACTACGGCCGACGGGGATCGGGACACAATGAGAATCTCGACATCGTCTCCCATCAGGGGACGCAGCAGCTTGCTTACGTCCTTTAACCGCTCGTTCAGATCGAGAACGCGGGGTTGGATGGCGGAAGAGCGGCTGAAGGCGAGCAGTTGCCGCGTTAACGCCGAGCCGCGTTCGATGGCCTTTTTGATGTTCTCGACATAGATCGACGATTCGGCGCTCGACGATTCCGCGGCCGGCTCAATGCGGTCGCGGAGGAATTCGGTGCAGGCATTGATGATTCCCAGGATGTTGTTGAAGTCGTGCGCGACGCCTCCCGCCAACCGGCCGATCGCTTCCATCTTCTGGGATTGGTGAAGCTGGTTCTCGGTTCGTTTTTGATCCGTGATGTCGCGCGCGATCGCCGAGGCTCCGATGACGTTGCCACTTGCATCGCGCAAGGGAGACACGGAAATGGAGACGTCCAAACGGCGCCCGTCCTTGGTTACCCGCACCGATTCACGATGCTCGATGCTTTCCCCTTTCGCGACCTGCCGCAGAATCTCGGAGATTTCGTCGGGCCGGTCATCGGAACTTAGATCCGTTGGCGCCAACAGGGATATGTGCTTTCCCACCACTTCTTCCGGCGCGTAGCCGTAGATGCGCTCAGCTCCCTTGTTCCAACTGGTAATGATGCCGTCCACGCTTTTGCCAATGATGGCGTCCTCGGAGGAATCGATAATCAAGGCCAGCCGCGACCGGTATTCGCCCAGTTGCTCGGCCGTTCGGCGATGCAGTTCTTCATTCGCCCGGCGCAGTTCTTCCGCGATTCTCTTGCGCTCGCTGATGTCGCGGATCGCGCTCAGCACGAACATTCCATTTTCTGTGGAGACGGGACTGAGACTGATTTCCACCGGAAATTCCGAGCCATTGCGCCGTCTTCCATAGAGATCCAAGTCGGCTCCCATGCGGCGCAGCTTCGGCGTATCCGCGAAGGTCTGGCGATGATGGTGGTGTTGACGGCGATAGCTCTCGGGCACGAGCACTTCCACTTTCTGGCCCATCAATTCGTCGCGGGTATAGCCAAATAGCGCTTGCGTTTGGGAATTCAACTGAACAATGGTTCCATCGCGATCGACCGCGACGATGGCATCCGGAAGCGCTTCCAGGAGATCATTAGAAAGCAGGATTTCTGCCATAGTTCTTTCTGAAATCGAGGGCGACGGCTGCTTCTGATCCGCGGAAGGTCGTGTCATAGCAACTCCGCTGGTTTCAACTGCGGTCCCTCAATCTATGTCATAACCTGCTTGCCTGTAAAGACGATGAGAATAAGTCATTGAAATTAAACGAGATGCAAAGACGCTCTCAGATCAGTGTGATCGAGATCACGTGAAAATGTGATGCGAATCACACTCACCCCGCGCAAACTTTTGCGGTCACGGTTTCGTGGCTTGGTTTGGTAGGCGACAATGCCTCAGCCCGTAGGCGTCTGCTTTCGCGGATTGTGATGGTTATCACGTGTCGCAGTGACGCGGAATGCTGCTCGCTCCTTGCTCCCCCGTTAAGGTGGATGGGCAAAGTCGAAGGGCCGCAAAGCGCGCTTATGCTGAGGGGAGCGCACGGGTCCAGTCTTGGTGTCCAGCGAACGCCGAACTTCAAGCGCAACATCGATAACGGCAGAAAAGATGATAACGAGGGAACAGGGCATGGCCAATGAACTCACCACGCAACCGGCTGCGGGATCGGCCTGGCAGGCTAAGCACGTTTACACGATGGCGGGAATCTGCCTGATCGTGGGGCTGGCGATCGGATACCTGTTCCGCGGATCGCAATCGGCGTCGGCACCGGCACAGTCGGCGCCCAATGCTGCGGCCAACGCCCAGTCGTCCGCTCCGGCAGGCCACACGGGCGGACACATGCCCAGTCTGGAAGAGATGAAGCAGATGGCCGACAAGAAGGCGGCGCCGCTCATCGAAAAGCTGAAGAGCGATCCGAACAACGGCGAACTGCTTATGCAGACCGGAAATATCTACCAGGCAACTCACCAGTTCAAGGAAGCGGCCGGCTACTACGACAAGGCGTTGCAGATCGATCCCAAGAATGTTGCCATCCGCGCCGCGCTGGCTTCGAGCCTCTACTACAACGGCGATGTGGACGGGGCCATCGGCCAATTGCAGCAGGCGCTCCACTATAACCCCAAGGATGCCAACTCACTGTTCAATCTCGGCGTGATCAAATGGCAGGGAAAACAGGACAGCCAGGGTGCGCTGGCGGCTTGGCGGGAATTGCTGAAGTCCAATCCGGACTTGAGCGCGGACCGCAAAGCCACGGTACAGAAACTCATCGCCGAGGCCCAGATGAAAGGCAAGAGCTAGCGCCAGAGTGATGTTGTCACTGAGTCATTGAGGTATTGAGTCATTGGGGATTCAATGACTAAATGACTCAATGATTCAATGGGTATTCGGTTCCAAGGAGGACTAAGCAATGATGGATACAAATCAATCAACCTCTACTTCTGCTGAGCAATGGACAAGCGTGCAGGCTTATGTGTTGGCGGTCATCTGTCTGCTCGTGGGAATCGCCGGCGGCTGGTTCATCCGCGGCTCCCAGAGTCCCGCGCCTGCCACGGCTGAGACGGCGAGCCCATCCGCGCCCGCGGCCGGGAATGCAAACGCCGGCGCGCAAACCCCAACCCCGGCTGAGATGCAAAAAATGGCCGACACCCAAGCCGGGCCGTTGCTCGAGAAGCTCAAGACCGATCCGGCCAATGCCGGACTTCTGGAAAACATCGGAAACATCTACTACGACGCCCAGCAGTTCCCCACCGCCATTGATTACTACCAACGTGCCCTGAAGCTGGAGCCGGCCAACGCGGCCGTTCGTACCGACATGGCGACCGCCTATTGGTATACCGGCAACGCCGATGCCGCCATCGCGGAATTCCAGAAATCGCTTTCCTACGAACCGAACAAGGCCAACACCTTGTTCAATCTGGGCATTGTCCAGTGGCAGGGCAAGATGGATATCGACAAAGCAGTTGCCACCTGGCAGAAGTTGTTGGACACGAATCCAAACTATGAAGCCAAGGATAAGGTTCTGGCCCTGATGGCACAGGCGAAAAAGCACTCCGGGGTTAAGCCGGGAACGCCGGCCAAGCCGTTGCCCTAACTGTTTGATCGCGCAGGAAGTTCGCATCAGGACTTCGTCTTAGGCGATGCCGTAACTCGGTTGTCCCTCCGGAGTCTGTGTCATAGCTCGAGGTCGATCGAAAAAGTGGACCGTACGATGCATTAGCCGCGAAGCGGCGGAACCGGATAGCCCGGCACGGCAGTGCCGGGTAAGCGGAAGTGGAACAAATCGAAGTCCCGCACGGGACGGCACCTGGGCTACGACGCAGACTCCCCCGGGACTTGAATCTTTGGGTTCCACTTTTCCCGGCGCTGAAGCGCCGGGCTATTGGCAGATGCCCCTCCGGGGCTGGATTCCGGCGCGCTCCATTCCAGTACTTTGTCCAAAAACGAGTTCTCGCGCACACACTTTAGGGCCTGGGTGGCTGCTCCCTGGATAAGTGGTACGGGTCTTTCCGCGGGTCGAAGCGGCCGGAGGAAGACCAGGCTAACAACCCATCCGTGAAGATCCAACCTCAGGAATCGCGAGTAGAGTAAGACCGGACTACCCAGAAAAAAATCCGGCGGGCCTCAGTCTCGCGCGAGAGCGTCGCGCAGCCTGCGGCCCGCCCGGCCCTTAGGCTGCTTTCTTGATCTGTCTGATCTTCGCCCAACGTGCTTTCTGAGCCAGAGAAATTCTCCGGCGCCCTGCTGCGGAAAGAACTCGCTTGGCGCGATGCGTTGTCCCTGCATGTGCGGTTGAGCCCGTGCCTCGGGTCAGTTTTTCGAGAACCGAAATAGCTTCCCCAAGCTTTTGGACTTGGTTCTGCGCATCCCGGCGTTCCTCGCGGAGCCGGACCAGTGCCTTAATAATGTTTGTCATCAAATACCCCCTCGGGTAACTTTCGTCGGCCATTGTATTACTAAGTCGGCGATTCTGTCAGAACTAATTATCGCCGAATGGGGATTACATGGAGCCTGGACGCCACCAGGATGATGCCCCGGCGAGTATGACCCGGGGATGACGATCCCCTTCCAGAAGGCCCGCCCACAGCCTCATCCCCGTGCCGGCAGAAGTCCCGACGACCCCAACAGGAAGAATGCGCCCACCGCCAGACTATAAACGGCGGTTAGCGCGGTCACTACAAACTGAATGCGTGGCCGCCGCGAACTGAATCCGAAAAACCCTACTGCCGACGCCGTCATCACCGTATTCATTGCCAGGAGTCCCGCGATAAACATCGCCAGGCCTACAAAGCCCTTGCCGATTCCACCCAGATTGGCCGCCACCAGGAAGATCATCAATTGGCTGGGCGTCTCCGCCCCGAGTCCGTGCACTACGCCGATCATCAACACGGATTTCGAACTGTAATTCCAGACCTTGTCCCTGGGAGGCGGGACGTCGTGATTGTGACCGTAGCCTTTCATCTTCCAACCGATCCAGCGCAGTGCCCCGGCCATAAGGTGAACGCGGCTGCGCGGCGCGGAGTTCCCGTTGAAAAGCGATCCCAGGACATACACTCCAAGGATCAGCAAGGTTAGTCCCACTAACCGCTCGGCGATTCGATCCATGCCGTGGGGCAGTGAGAGCTGAAACACGATGACGGCGCTGCCCAGTACGGCAACCATGGCCCCGTGTCCCAAGGCGTAGAGCAAACCGAGTCGCATACCGCGTCCGCGATTGGTCTGCACACTGGTGATGTCGGAGATGGCGGCAATGTGGTCGTAGTCGAACCCGTGACGGAACCCGAGGATCGCCGCCGAGAGGAGCGCAAGTTGAAGGCTGTTCGGCATGACGGTCATGGATGATGGAGGAAGATGGGGCTTCGCCCAACGTCATTGTTCCACACGCCGTTCAGAATCGGAAATTCAGCTGCCATCGTCCTCGGCGGAGGCGTGCCCTTCCCACCGATCGGGAAACGCGTGTAAGATTCAGCATCCACTAGCGCACGAATTCTCCTACAATGTCAGCGATGAGGTTGCCGTGACTGCACACCATCCCGATCCTCCCAAGCCAGAGCCGGACGCGCGGAACGATCAGCCCGTCCAAAGCCCTGTCGAAGGCCGGGAGATCGAAGAGTTTTTTCAGCGGCTTCCCGGCACATTTCGCTGGCCCAAACCGAATGCCGAGGCTGTGGCGGCGGCTGTGGAAGCGATTCAGCGCATGTCGGGGAGCGCTGCGGCGCAGGACCTGGCGGCGGCCGGCGACCCGGACCAGGCGGGTGACGCCTGCTCCGAATGCGGAGGTTCGCTGCCGGCGGGCGCTCGCTTTTGTGTCTGGTGCGGCATTCCGAAGGAGCCCGCCGCCGCGGATGCCGCCGCTCCGTTACACGCTCACACCGGCGCGCAACATCACGTTCACCACCACTATCACCATCTTGTCCCTAGCTCTGGGATGGCATCCGCCGCGCCTGCTGCCGAGTCTTCTGCTCCTCGCGGCCGTGCTCCCGGTTCCGCCAGCGGTGCTACAGGCAATCCGACCGGCGGCCGCACCGAAACGGGCGCGCGCAAGATTGTCCAGGACTGGGCCCAGGCCTGCAATACCAAACACATCGACGACCTGCTCGAGCTCTACACCGCCGACGCCACGCTCATCCGCTCCAGCGTTCCTCCGATTCGCAGCCTGCCTGCCATCCGCGAGTTTCTGGTCTCGCTGCTCGAAGCCGGATTGGGCGACGTCGAGATGGAATCGCTGCGTGTCGAAGTAATGGGTGAGATTGCTCTCGATCTCGGCCGCTGCAAGATGCTCGTGCCCGTCGCCATGGGCAAGCGCCGCGAAGAGCGTGGGAAATATCTGATCGTCCTGGTGCGGCAGCCCGTCGGTACCTGGAAGATTCTTGCCGATTGCTGGTCCGCCGACCTGGCGGTCAGCGCCTCGACTCCCGACCCCGCTGCCCGAAAGGGAAGCGAGTCCATCCCGCCCCTGCGCCAGCCCCGCTGAACCGGTCTAAATGATTTGCTTGGAATTGCAAGGCGTGTAGCTTCACATCCGGTCCATCAAAGTTCCCCGAAGCGCGGAAGATTAGAGCTGCCCGCCTAATCGCTTTTTGCTAAAACACGCCTCGGTTCTTCGACGACGGATGGAATTCGAGGATGGTTGAGTAGCCGGGCAATTCGACCGGAACGTTGTATTCGCACTCAATGGCGAGAGTGCCGGTGCCGTTCCCGCTGCCCGACCGTATGACGCGAACCTGCTTCTCCGTCAGCTCAATATCGTAACTGTGGGCCTGCTTGATAATGGCCGTGCGAATTTCCTCTTCTGTGCGCGTGGTGTAGGTTGACTGCAGGGCTTCGGTCTTGATCGCATCCTCGAGCTGGTAGTTCGAGAAATACGGCGGGATGAGTTTAACGCCCAACAGGATTACCAGCCCGAATACTGCCAAACCGAAGACTAATTTCAGAGTTGACATAGGGAACAATCGCCAAATCGCCGGTTGCGACTCTTAATGCCGCGAGTTTCCATCGCGAGCTGTTTCCATCCTGCGCCGGCCCATTCCGCCGGTTAGCGGGCGGCCGGACGCAGTTCCTGGAAATACTCCGTTATGGCTGAAATTTTAACGTCCACGGTCTGGCGAGTCGAGCGCTGAACCACTTCCAACATACCTTCGGTAACCTTCTTTCCTACGTTGATACGAAAGGGGATACCCACCAGGTCGGCGTCCTTGAACTTCACCCCCGGCCGTTCGTCCCGATCATCCAGCAAAACCTCGTATCCGGACGCCTCCAGTTTCTGGGCAACCTCCTCGGCGGTGGTGCGGATGGTTTCATCCTTAATGTTGGTGGCGACGACGATGACCTCAAACGGCGCGATCGAAGGCGGCAGCCAGAAGCCGTTCTCGTCGTTATTCTGCTCCACGGCCGCGGTCAGGATGCGCTCGATGCCAATCCCGTAGCTGCCCATGATGGGCGCCACCTCCTTGCCATTGCGGTCGAGCACACGGGCGCCCATCGATTCCGAATACTTGTAACCCAGCTTGAAGATATGTCCGACCTCGACCGCCGTATCGATGCGCAGCGGAGCCCCACAGTTTGGGCAAGCTTCGCCGGCCGTCACGCTGCGCAGGTCGGCGGCGATGGTGTATTGGAAGTCCTTGCCCGGAGTTACGTTCTTGAAATGGTAGTCGAGTTTATTGGCGCCGCCGATCATGTTAGTGCGGTCGACGAGCGCTTCATCGAGTAGGACATGGACGGCGCGCGCATCGTATTTTGGATTGCCCGCGTGTTCCTTCCGATCCCACACGCCAAGCGTTTCCCTGGGCTTCACCACCAAGCCAATCGGTCCGATGTAACCAGCGGGACCCTGGAAGTATTTCTCCAGCTCTTCGCTTTGCATGGGACGAAGCTGGCTCGCCTTCACCAGCGTGAGCACCTTGGTCTCGTTCACCATGTGGTCGCCGCGCAGAAAGACCACCACGGGCTGCTCCACCGTTTTGCCCTTTTCGCCGGGATTCTGCGCCATGTAGGCGACGGTCTTGATGTCCTGCTGGGCGGAAATCCCCAGGAATTCTGCCACGTCGGCGATCGCGCCTTTGCCCGGCGTATGCACCAGCAGTGGCTTGCCGTCGCCCTCGGGCTTCAGGTCTTCGATGGGAGCGAGCTTCGAGGTCGCCTTCTCCATATTCGCCGCGTAGCTGCACTTCTCGCAACTTACGACCAGGTCTTCGCCCGCCGGAGTGCGCACCATGAATTCCTGCGACTGCGATCCGCCCATGGCGCCCGAATGCGCGTCGATCACCATGTACTTCAGGCCGCAGCGGTCGAAGATGCGGCAGTAGGTGTCGTGATGCTTGAGGTAGGAAACGTCGAGCCCGGCCGCATCCAGGTCGAACGAATAGGCGTCTTTCATGATGAACTGACGCACGCGCAGCAGGCCCGACTTGGGACGAGGCTCGTCGCGAAACTTGGTCTGAATCTGATACCAGATCTGCGGCAGTTGCTTGTAGCTGCGCAGTTCCTTGCGCGCGATGTCGGTCATGACTTCTTCGTGAGTCATGCCCAGACAAAGGTCGGCGCCCTTGCGATCCTTGAGGCGAAACATATTGTCGCCCATCACGGTCCAGCGTCCGCTCTCCTCCCACAGATCGCGCGGATGCAGCGTGGGCAGGTAGAACTCCTGCCCAATCTTGTCCATCTCCTGGCGGACGATGCCCATGATCTTCTGGGTCGTGCGATTGCCCAGGAATAGAAACGAATAGATCCCAGCGCCCAGTTGACGGATGTATCCGGCGCGGACCAGCAGCTTGTGGCTAGCGACTTCGGCATCAGCCGGAGCCTCGCGAAGAGTAGGGATGAAGAGTTGCGACCAGCGGTGCATGGTTATGGTTTCCAATCGAGAGAGAATCTTCGATTGTAAACGATGGGGTTCGTGTGGGGACGGGCGTCTCGCCCGTCCAAGCCGAGCGCAAGCTCGGCCGCCGCGCGGCCTGTGTGCGAGGCCAGGCTTAGTTTGACCGGGCTCCGCGAGCAGGATAGTATCGGTTCCATGGCCAAGGCCCGATACCGCTACAACATCATGCTCCGGCCCGAACCGGAGGGGGGCTACACCGCGCTCGTTCCGGCTCTGCCGGGGTGTGTTACCTACGGCCGCACACTGGAAGAGGCGAAAGAAATGGCCAAGGACGCGATCTGCGGCTACGTTGCCAGCCTGCGCAAGCACAAAGATCCTGTTCCCACCGACGACAATACCCTCGTAGCCTCGCTCGACCTGGAGTATGCCGAAGCTACCCGCCGTTAAGCCGCGTCAGATCATCCGGTTTCTGGAAAAGAACGGCTTCATCTTGGATCACACATCCGGCAGCCACTTCATTTTTCATAATTCTATTTCCCGCCGCCGCGCCGTGGTGCCTTCGCACAATCGCGACATGCCAAAGGAACTCTGATTTCGTTGCTGCGAGAGGCGGGATTCACGCGGGAAGAGTTGATTGCCTTTCTAGCCGGCCAGTGAGACGTTTTAGGTCCCGCGTCCCCCATCCCACCGCAACTGGTTGAGTTCACGCAGGATGGCTGAAATCAGCCACTCGTCTTCCCGCAACTTTTCGCCCCGATCCGAGTTTCAACTGAGTAGGCGCTTCAGAAGAATCAAAAAGCTGAAGAACCTCATGCTCCGGCGAATCGCACCGTTGGATCGCAACCGCGAATCGCTGAGTGGAAGAAAGGAAGGTTCACCATGAAATGCCTGAGATATGTTGCACTGCTTGCGTTACTGGCCTTGCCGCTCGCGTACTCGCAGGCCGAGGTCAGGGTCGGAATCGGCTTCGGCGGCTATGTCGCTGGCCCGCCGGTCTGCGCTTACGGCTATTATGCGGATTATCCTTATGCTTGCGCGCCCTACGGCTACTACGGTCCGACCTGGTTCGCGAACGGGATCTTCATCGGCGCAGGCCCCTGGTACCACAGCTGGGGACATCCATATTACGCACGCCCCTACGCTCGCGGCTTTTACGGTCATGATTTTGGCGGGCATGGTTTTGCGGGACGTGGGTTTGACCAACATGGTCCGGCGCTGCGGCGCGGCTTCGAAGGGCGCGGTCCGGGCGCAGGCTCCCGCGGAGGGTTCCATGGGGAGGGCCGGGGCCGCCGCTAAATAGCCTATACAAACCGCACTGGAATTGACGAATGGTGGGTGCCTCGCGTCTCGCTTCTTGAGGCGCGGGGCTTTTTACTGCGATCGCGATCGCCTGGGTAGGTCCGCCCTTAACGCAAAGGCATTATTGCATTGGCCTGGCATGCTCCGCATACTCAGGCGCGTGAAGTTCCCGCCCCGCGCACTGATCGTTGCCCTGCTGCTCGTTGTCCTGCCACTCGTTGCCCTGCTGCTTCTGCCGGCGGCAATGTCAGCATCCGCCGTCGAACACTCCATCGAGCACCCCGGCATCCTCCCCAAGGATGCCAACTGTTCCTCCTGTCACATCAATAAGACCCAGGGCAAGTCCGTGCATGCCGCCATGGCGATGCCGTGCACCGTCTGCCATCTGGCAACCACCGAAGGCGACATGACCACGCTGATTCTATCCATGCCAAAAGAAAAGATCTGTTTCGCCTGCCATGAGAAGTCTGCGCAATTACGGCGGCACAAGCCAACCGTAAAAGTAGGATGTGTGGACTGTCACGATTCTCACAGCAGTACTCACCGCTCCCTGCTGCGCGAGCACGCGGTCCCAAATTAGGGCGACGTTTCCTCTCGGACGACTGCCATCTCCCCCCTTCCTTTTCAACAACTTACCCCATAAAATCCCCCATTTCCCCGCTTAACCCCGTTTTTCTCCCCTTCATTGCCTTCTTGGTGCGTAACCAGCACGGTTTCCATAGGATCAGAGTGACCCATTCCACGCATCGAGACTTCTAGGTTTTAGCGGTAGGTTTCCCGTGGATAAGTCTTGTTTACGCAGGCGCCCGTACGCGGGACCGCGGGGACAGTTCTAACTCCCGAGCTAAGGAAAGCGAGAGCAGAATGCACAAGCCGATCAAGTATGTTGAGAAGGCCGTGACGATTGCCGCCACGGGCGCATGGGCGGTGTTTCAACGCCTCAATCGCATCGCCCCGAATGCGGCGCCGATTCCGAAGTGGTCCGACAAGCC
>JBGPFV010000052.1:0-10804 GCA_041483535.1 Terriglobia bacterium
CGGCAATGCTCAAGGGTCACGGTACTATTTCAGGCCGTTCTGGGTGAACTTATATGCAGCACTGCGGCCCTCAGCAGTCATATAGATGCTGGAAGCCTCTGGCTTCGTGCTGTAGTTATCGACGATAATCCCGCTCGGCCCGCCCGTCAAAATCGCCAAAGCCGTAGGGATCAGGGGGTCGCTGCTGAGCGCCACCACACAACCCGTGTTTGAGAGGATGCCCAACAAGGTACAGTCCTGAGTCAACCCGAAGAAAAAGAAATCGACACCGAGAGGGACATTGAAGAACTCCGTCCATCCCGAGCAACGGTCGGTGGCCGAAGCGGAAAGTGGCTGTGGAAACCCGACCGCGTTCGTCGTGTTCATGGTGGTGCCAGTGAACCCGAAGGCGTACTGCCACGGGCTGGTATTGATGGCGCTGGTACCGCAAAGACGGACGACTCCGGTCGACGGAAGGGTGTAGTAATCGTTGCTGAAGGCGGGCTCGTAGAGGTTGAGCGCGGGGGCGGGGACGCCGGCGGAGTCGCCCATGCCAAGGTTCGCGGTCGACATCGCAGTCATAGAAGCGGTGTTGACTTGGACAAGAACGGCGGATGCGCCGCCATCGGCGGTGACGACGAAGGTTGTGCCGTTGGTGACATCCACAATCGGCGCGGCCACAATACCTCTGCCGGGGCCTGCTCCAACCGGAAGCGTTTTGACCACGTTGGTCGCGAGGTTGATCTGGTAGAGGTTTCCGTTCGTGCTCCCGGCCATGAGCAGGCCCTGAACCGAGTCTAGAACCGGAGAAGTCGGTAAGAAGGTGCCGGCGCCGGTGGGGAGGGTAATGGGCCAGGGAGATCCAGCCAGTGTGGGTGTTCCCTCGAAGACACCTGTAATTTTGTAAATTGCGCCACTGCTCGCGCCCACGTAGGCGGTATCCGCTCCGTAATCGATCCACGGCGATGATGCGGTGTCATTCTTGGTCGGGGAGAAGGTCAGTGAAGTCATCGTGGGCGCGTGGGCCGCGCCGATCGCGCCCTCGCCAGCCTTCCAGGTCAAAACATGGAAAATAGCGGACGGCGTGATCCCGAGAAGAGCGTTTGCCGGAACGCTTTCGACAAAAGCGATCTTCGTTCCATCCAACGAAATCGTAGGGGAAGTTGTGATCTTGCCGCCGGTCACGGTGGTGATGTTATAAGCAAACATCACTGTTGGAGCCGTTATGCCACTACAAAACCCAGTGCCGTTGCTATTGACATAGAGATTGTTGAAGGCGACAAGATTGGCTTGCGTTCCAGTGGAGGCCGTGGCCAACCCGAACACGACCCAGTCGTTGGTGCAACTGGGCGGAGCGGCTGGATCGAAGGAAAACTTTGCCGGAAACTGATCGGCGAGAACGTGGCCTCCCAAAGGGAATACACTCCAATCGCGGCTGGAGGAGTTGTCTGCGGAAGCAGACTGGGGCTGGGCGGCGCGGAAGAGATCTGAATTCGGCGCCTGCCAACGCTGCGTCACCTGATGCCGGACACGCGGTTCCTGGTAAATCAGGTTCGGGTGTAAGGCAAGTGTATCGCGGCTGAACACGATGTGGTGCTGAGACCAGTCCTGCGGAACTCCGGTATGCCGGTTACCGGTCGCCTCCTGCGCGCATAAGCTCGGCGCAAGAGCGGCCAGCACAACGCCCGACCATGCGAAAACGCTACAAAGATGCACTGGCTTCACCTCCGGTTGCGACTGGATAGCAGATTATTGTAGTGCTTTTCCATGCAGAGGGGACAAACTGATTTTAGCGGGCTGGATCTTCTCAGTGAAGAGCCGGGAGCCCCACCCAGCCACCGAACTGCTTCCTTGGGCGGGCGAGGGAGTCCACCGAGCGCGGAATGCAGCTGTCGAGCCGTGGAAGTAACTGCGATCCAAATTTCACAGTTTCACGCGCGCGTCTCGGAGGCATCGGGAGACTCGCCGTGGCTTATCGCGGTCATCAAATTCTGAAACTTTTGTCTTCTCTGGTGCGTGCTGCCCGAGGGGCTGGACTTTTATCCCCAAGGCCGGTGGGAAGTAATGCCCCATGGGTTACCAGGGATGTGGGTAATAAATTTCCCATTTGTCCGCAATGTGGTAACGTATGAGCCGCGTCACGATCCCGGGGTTGCAATCGCAAGCCGTTGAAACATAAGCAGTATATTGCTCCAGCGCCGGGTAGACAATCTAGACCGGATTGGCAGCGGGTGTGCTCTAGACTGTCTAAGGATTCTGCCCGAGACGTCTCCCCACGGTCTTGGTTACGGAATCGCGTAAAGAAAAAAAAGAGTATGGCCCTTCACAGAAGCGAAATCCTGGCAACCACAACACCGCAGAACGGCGGAAGTCGTGTCTGGCTGGAGAGCGTCAGCGCCGGCATGCGCACCGTTGAGGCGGTGATCCGCGAGCTGTCGCAGAATGATGTTCCCGTGCTGGTGGTGGCGGAGCACGGTTCCGGCAAGGCAGCGGCAGCGGCGCGCATCCATGTTCTATCGGGCCGGGCTGCCGAACCCTTTCGGGCGTACCAGGGTTCTGAAGCCAGCGAACAGGTTCTGGCAACCAGCTGCGGCGAAGGTGGAACCGTCTATCTCCAGGAAGTGGGAGACCTCACGTCGGCGGCCCAGAAGGAACTGGTTCGCCAGATCGGTTTGAGTGGCAATGGCAATGGCAATATCGAAGACCAGCGGCGCGTGCCTCGTTTCATCTGTGGAACCTCGTGCGAGTTGGAACCCGAGGTCCGGGCCGGCAAGTTCCGCGAGGACCTGTATTACAGAATCAGCGGAGTTTGTTTACGGCTGCCCCCTTTGCGCCAGCGAAAAGAGGATATTCCCGTGTTGCGCGACTGGTTTCTCTCCGCCGCCGCCCGTGATTTTTGCCGGGCCGTGCCGGCGCTCAGTCGCGAGACCCAAAGCTTTTTTCTGGAGTACCACTGGCCGGGAAACATCCGCGAACTGAAGGACGCCGCTCGAGCCATTGTCGCGCTCGGCGATGAAACGCTCGCCATGGGAGGCTTGCGCTCTCTTTTGCGGCGCGGCGATCGCGGCGGCCAAGGCGAGAAAATTTCATTGAAAGATGCGGCGCGTGCCGCCTCCCGCGAAGCCGAGAGGGAACTGATTCTTCAGGTCTTGACGCGAACTCGCTGGAATCGGCGCCGGGCCGCGCAGGAGTTGCAGATCAGCTACAAAGCGCTTCTCTACAAGCTGAAACAGATCGGGTACGAAGAGTACGGAGCCAGATGACAGGGCTCAAGGGGCAGGTGAGAATCGTTTTTGGGCAAGGCGGTCGAACCCGGCGCGGCTGAATTCCGCCCTGGAGGAGCGATCGAGCTTAGCCCACCGCTTTCGCGCTGGGAACAGTGGAGAAAGTGATTCCAGTCCCGGAGGGACGGCCAGGTTCTCACGGACTCTCTCAGGTCTACGAGGAGTAGAAATAGTTTAGGAGAAGAGAAGATATGATCTCAAAATGGAAAGCGGCACTCGCGGCACTGCTTCTGATCGGCAGCATTGCGTTGGCGCAGGATGCGCCCGCCCCGCCCGCCTCTAGTCCCGCTTCTGACAAAACCGCAGCTGACAAAGCCGCTTCCAAGACAACGCCCGCGCCTTCCGCCGGCCCGGCCGGACCCGAGTATGTCATCGGCCCCGAGGATGTGCTCCACGTCGCCGTGTGGAAAGAAGCCGACCTTACCGCCACTCTGCCCGTGCGTCCCGATGGCAAAATCTCTCTTCCCTTGCTCGACGACGTGCAGGCGGCCGGCCTGACGCCCAAGCAGTTGGCCGAGTCGGTGACCGAGAAGCTGAAGAAATACATCGCCGACCCGCGCGTCACCGTGGTCGTGACCTCCATCAACAGCAAGCGGATTTTCCTGGTCGGTGAGGTGATGCATCCCGGGGCTATGCCGATGCTGCCCAATATGACCGCTCTGCAAGCGCTGTCCAGCGCCGGATTAAGCCAGTTTGCCAACACCAAACGCATTTACATTCTGCGCACCGAGAACGGCAAACAGCAGAAACTGCCGGTGAACTATCGCCAGTTGGTCAAAGGGGAGCAGATCGAACAGAATTATCTGTTGCTGCCTGGGGACACGATTGTTGTCCCGTAAAGGATAAGGATATGTGGTTCGGTAAGGAGATCTACGAGTGAAAAGCATGGCAAGAACGCGAACAATCCGCTTGGCGCTGCTGGTTTTCGGTATCAGCGTTGGCGTGGCCGCCCAAGATAGTTCTCAATCGCAGCCCGCGCCGGCTCCGGCCTTTGGCCAGAACGCGCCGGTGCTGAGCCCGGAGAATCCTCCGGTCTCGGGCCTGGATGAACCCACGCTCGAACTGCGTACCGCCAGCCGCAGCTTTGTGTCGCCTGCTTTGCAGGTGAGTGAGTCGGCGGAAACCAACGCGGCCAACCAACTGGGCTCGAACGGCGTCGTCGAGTCGGTCAGCCGCGTTCTCGGAGCTTTTGACCTGCAGCAATTCTGGCCCAAGAGCGACCTCTTTCTCGAGTACGTCGGTGGCGGAGCGTTCTTCTCGCGTCCTTATGCAGTGCAACAGATGCACGCCGCCGGCCTGGAAGCCGTTACCCGCTGGCGGACCGGCCAGGTGACGCTGCGCGACTCTTTCAGCTACCTGCCTGACGGTTCCTTCCAAATGGGCTATGGTGGCAATCCCGGGTTGGGCATCGCCACCGGCATCGGCAGCATCGGGGGTGGTTTGCCCGGCTTCAGCCACGGCGCGTTGGGTTCGGTCGGAAATATTCCCCGGCTCGCCAACACGGCGGTTCTCGATGCGGTGCAGGCGATTAATCCGGTCTCCGCCTTGACCATAGCGGGCGCGTTCACCAACTCTCATTTCTACGACTCCACCAACACGTACCTCAACGGCGACCAGTACACGGCTCAGGGCGGATATAGCCATGTGTTTTCCCGTCACGATCAGATCGGCGTAATCTACGGTTTTCAGCTCTTTCAATTTCCGCAAGTCAATGGCGGCGAGGTTTATAACCACATCGTCAACGTGCGCTGGAGCCATACCATCACCGGCAGGTTGAGCTTAATTGCCGGCGTCGGTCCGCAGTACACCAACTTGCAACTCGGCGGCTCCTTCCCGCATTGGTCGGTCAGTGGGCGGGCTCAGTTACGCTACAAGTTTGTTCATTCGTCGCTGTTTGCCACCTACGAAAAATTCACCTCGCCCGGATCGGGCTTCTTCGCCGGCGCCGACACCCAGGCGGCTCGGCTCGGCTTTACCCGCCCGCTAGGACGTACTTGGACGGTCTATGCCGATCTCGGCTACTCCCATAACAAGAAACTCCAAAATTCACTGTTTGGGGCCCAGAATGCCACCAGTTACAACGAGGGCTCTGCCGGAGCCGTCTTCCGCAAGCACTTCGGACGTTCTTACGACTTCTTTTGCACTTATCGCTTCAGCGAACTGGCCTTCAATGTTCCACCTCTCCTGCCTGGTTTCCCCAGCACGGGCAGGATTGCTCAGCGGCACACCGGCACCGTTGGGGTGGAGTGGCACCCCAGGCCGACTCGTATCGACTAATGTTTTGGCCGCCTTGAGCGGCCGGATTGGTGAACTGTATGACAGAGAATCGAGAACTGACGATGGACGATTACTTGGCGATGCTGCGGCGGCGCCTGAAAGTCATTTTGATCCCGGCCCTGCTCGCCCCACTCGCCGGCTTCCTGATCTCGTATGCCTTCCCGCCGAAATATACCTCCCACTCCACCGTACTGGTGGAAAGCCAGAAGGTTCCCGATGCCTTGGTGCAGTCGGTCATCACTGCCGATTTTACCCAGCGCATCGAGACCCTCCGCCAGCAGGTCCTGAGTCCCAGCCGCCTGCGTCCCGTGATTCAGAGTCTTGACCTCGCCACCAAGCCTGACGAAGAGGCCAAAGTCATCGCCGACATCCAGCAGAATATGACGGTGGAGCCGGTGATCACCTCGATGAGCGCCGCCGGACTCGCGGGCGCCAAGAGGAAACCTTCTGGCGGTAATGCACCGCTGCCCGGCTTCAATATCAACTACATCGACAGTAACGCAGCCCGGGCACAAAAAGTCTGCAATGCCATGACCTCGCTGATCGTCGATGAAAACCTGCGTTCTCGCGCCGAGGTTGCCCAGAGCACCACCGACTTTCTCGGCCGCCAGGTCGAAGACGCCAAACGCGCCATTGATGACCAGGATGCCAAGCTCGCCGCCTTCAAAAGACAATATATGGGGCAGCTTCCCACCGACTCCGACAACAACATGCGCGTCCTGATGACGCTGAATTCGCAACTCGATGCCACCACCCAGACTCTAAGCCGCGCCCAACAGGATAAGACCTACACCGAAAGCATGCTGGCGCAGCAAATCGCCGTCTGGAAGAGTGCGCAGACCAGTACGAATCCCCAGACTCTGGAAAAACAATTGGATCTGCTGCAGGCGCAATTGCTCGACCTGCAGGCGCACTATACCCCCGATCATCCCGACGTGATCAAGACCAAGGCCGACATCGCCGCGGTGCAAAAGAAGCTGAATGAAGTCAAGGCCGCGGCCGCACCCCCCAATCCCGCCGACAGCAGCGACAAGGCCAGCGCCGACGAACCTCCGGAAATTCGCCAACTCCGTTTGCAGGTTCACCAGTACCAGAATGTGATCGAGCAATCCACCCTCGACCAGAAGAGGCTGCAAAGCCAGATTGGCGTCTACCAGGGCCGCACCGCCATGAGTCCCGGCGTCGAGGCGCAATACAAACTGCTCACCCGCGATAACGATAATGCGCAGAAAAATTACCAAGATCTGCTGGACAAGAAAAGCAAAGCCGCACTGGGCACCAGCATGGAGAGCCAGCAAGAGGGCGAGCAGATGCACATTGTGGAGACCGCCGTGCTGCCCGACTCTCCCAGTTTTCCCAACCGCCCGATGTTTGCCGCCGGTGGCCTGGGCGCCGGCCTGGCGCTCGGCCTGGTCATTGCCCTCTTCTTGGAGTTTAGCGACAAGTCGATCCGCACCGAAAAAGATGCCGCCGCCATTATGGATCTTCCCCTCCTGATTTCCGTGCCCTGGTTGGGTGAGGAGGAGGATGTTGCCTCCGCTAACGGTGACGGGCGCCGGCATTTTTGGAGCCGGAGCGATCCCACTTCGTCAAAAGATCGCGAGAACGTCAAGGTCTAGTGCAGGCTTATGTATAAAGAATTTTTTGGACTTCGAGCCAACCCGTTTAACGTGAATCCGGACCCGCGTTACCTGTTTCTCACGCGGCACACCGAAGAGGCGCTCGCTTGCCTCACCTACGGCATACAAAGCCGCAAGGGCTTCGTGTTGCTGACCGGCGAGGTCGGTACCGGCAAAACCACGCTGATCAACAAGTTGATGGAATGGCTCCGCCTGCAGCAGGTGGCTACCGCCTTCATCTTCAACTCGCGCATGGATGCGCCTCAGCTTCTCGATTACATGATGGCCGATTTCGGCGTTCCCTGCGATGGCATGTCGAAAAGCCAGCTCCTGCAGCGCCTCTACAACTGGCTGCTCGACCGTTATCGCGCCGGGGAGACGGCAGTGCTGGTCGTCGACGAGGCCCAAAACCTCTCCGACGAGGTCCTCGAAGAGATCCGCATGCTCACCAATCTCGAGACCTTCACGGAAAAGCTGCTGCAGATCGTTCTGGTCGGACAGACCGAACTCGAACAGCGATTGAAGCAGCCCCAGTTGCGCCAGTTGCGTCAGCGCCTGACGCTGCGCGCCAAAACCCATCCTTTTAATCTTGAGGAAACCAAGTCCTATATCAACCAGCGCCTGCGCATCGCGGGCTCCAACGGCGAGCCGGTTTTCGAGCCCGACGCCACCGTGGCCATTTATCGTTACTCGCTGGGCATTCCCCGCATCATCAATCTGCTCTGCGAGCACTGCCTGGTCAGCGCCTTCGTCGATCAGAAGAAGACAGTCTCGGCCGAAGTCGCCGATTCCGTCGCCCGTGATTTCGATCTCACCGATGGCAACGCCGCCGCCGCCATGACCGCGCCGGTTCCGTCATCGGAAAAGTTCGATCTGGTCGAAGCCTTGCGCACCCTGGCAACCCTGGCCGACCGGTTGCGCCAATCCGAGCCACAAGATCTCCCCAAGGAAAGGAAATTATGAGCCGCATCCATGACGCTTTGAAACGCGCCGAGCAGGAACGAGCAACCTCCACGGGGACGCACGTCGAGCCCACCTTCGACCAGCCCGAACTGCGCAACGAAGCCCAGTTCGAGAATCTGCCTCCCTTGCCGCCCTCGGCAGCCGGCGCGATGTCCACCATGGCCTCCGGGTTCAATTACGAATCGCTCCTTGCCCGCTGCCCCCAGACCGCATGGACCCCGGATGAGCGCACCATGCTCTTCTTCCAGGAAGACGACAGCCGGGCCGGGGCGGAAGAGTTCCGCACGCTGCGCTCCCGCCTCTACCAGATCCGCGAGAAGATGCCGCTCAAACGCCTGATGGTAACCAGCGCGCTTCCCAAGGAAGGGAAGTCGTTCGTGGCCGCCAATCTCGCCCAGGTCATGGTGCGCCAGCACGGGCGTCGCGCTCTGTTGATCGACGGCGATCTGCGCAACCCCGGCATGCACCGCCACCTCGGAGCCGCACAGTCGCCCGGATTGGCCGACTACCTGTTAGGCGAATGCGACGAGTTTGCCGCCCTGCAACGCGGGCCCATGGAAAACCTGTTTTTCATGCCCGCCGGCCGCACCGTTCCCAGCGCCCCCGAATTGCTCTCCAACGGCCGTCTGAAGCTGTTCCTGCAGCGCGTCGAGCCCTTGTTCGATTGGATCGTGATCGACACCTCCCCCGTCATCCCCGTGTCCGATGCCACCCTGGTCGCTGGTTCCTGCGACGGCATCCTCATGGTCGTGCGCTCCAACTCAACCCCTTCCGATTTGGCTCGGCGCGCCCGCGAAGAATTCCCCAATAAGCTGTTGCTCGGAGTTGTGCTGAACGGGACTCCATCAGGAAGAAATGCGCAGTCGAAGTACTACTATGGCGAGGCCGTCGGCAGCCAAGCCTGAGATCTTGAAGACGAAGATCTGATGATGAGGATGAACCGAGGCCCAGTTGATCCGGCTCTTTAACGTCTATTACCCAATCCGTACGCTGGTCCTGCTCATCGGAGAGGCCCTCATCGTCTGGACCTCGTTCCTGCTCGGGGCCGTTTACGAATTCCGCCAGGACAGTTACCTGGTGCTCAACTTCGAGGGGGGCTACTACAAGATTCTCGCGGTGACGGCGCTGGTGTTGCTGTGTTCGCACTGGCTGGACCTTTACGACACGGCGCGCTTGAACACCAAAGGCGAACTCTATTTCCGCCTGCTCATGGTTCCCGGCGTCCTCGCCTTCGTTATGGCGGCCGTCGCCTACGTACGGCCCGATTACTTGCTGGGGAGATATTCTGCCACCATCGGCCTGCTGATTCTCAGCGTCGCTCTGATTGGATGGCGGCTGGGCTTTACCTGGCTGGTCCAGTTGCCGATTTTGGTCGAGCGCGTCTACGTCCTCGGTACCGGCGAGCGCGCGCAGCGCCTGGTGCAGGGCCTGCGCCAAAATCCTGAAATCGGCGTCGAGCTTGCCAACTGGACCGGGAAGATGGAAGGGGCGGTCACCCGTGACTCCATGGCGGCTCACCTGATGGAAGCCGTGCAAAAACAAAAAGTCCATCGCGTCATCGTCGCCACCCCGGATCGGCGCGGCACCATCCCCATGCGCGAACTTCTGCAACTGCGCATGCAGGGTGTCAAGATCGAGGAAGCCACCACCTACCTGGAAAAAATGTCAGGCAAGATCGAGGTCGAGAATCTCTATCCCAGTTGGCTGGTGTTCGGCGAGGGCTTTCGCCTCGGCTCCACTCTCCGCCTCGCCCGCCGCGTGCTCTCCCTAACCATCTCGCTGGTGGGCCTTATCCTCGCGTTGCCTTTATTTCCCTTGATCGTGCTCGCCATTCTCTTGGATTCCAAGGGGCCCGTGTTCTATACCCAGCCGCGAGTGGGCAAGGCCGGACACGTCTTCAACGTGGTGAAGTTCCGCACCATGCGCCCGGACGCTGAATCCGCCAACGGTCCGCAATGGGCGGGCGACAACGATCCCCGCATTACCCGCGTGGGCAGGTTTCTCCGCTCCTCGCGCCTCGATGAGATACCCCAGTTGTGGTGCGTGCTCAGAGGCGATATGGCCTTCATCGGCCCCCGTCCCGAGCGTCCCGAATTCGTCGAGTGGCTGTCCAAGGAGATTCCCTATTACGGCGTGCGTCACATGGTCCGCCCTGGTCTGACCGGATGGGCGCAGGTTAAGTACAAGTACGGCAGCACCGTCGCAGATGCGCGCGAAAAACTTCAGTACGACTTGTTCTACATCAAGAACGCTTCGCTTGGTCTGGATCTGCTGATCGTGTTCCAGACGGTCAAGACCGTTTTGTTGCGCCGGGGTGCTCAATAATGAACTCCATCATGAGCGCAATAACAATGAAGATGAAGTTTATCTTCTGGCTCGCGGCCGCCGTGGTCGGCTACTCCTACCTTGGCTATCCGGCGTGGCTGTGGCTGCGCAACCAATGGTCGCCGCGTCCGGTGCGCCGCGGTTTTGTCGACGGCTCCTCTGCCCCTGCGGTCACGGCCGTGATGGTCGTGCGCAATGAAGAAGCGGTGGTAGCGCGCAAGCTCGATAACCTGCTGACCCTCGACTATCCGCCGGCCAAGCTCGACGTCGTCGTCGTCTCCGACGGTTCCAGCGATCGCACGCCCGCCATTCTCGCCGATTATGCCCGCGAGTCCGGGTTGCAAACCGAAGACCGGA
>JBGPFV010000053.1:0-10769 GCA_041483535.1 Terriglobia bacterium
GGCGGCTTCGCGGCCTGGCTCCGCAACCGCGGATGTTGAACCGGAGATTGGTTCGCGCATCGGCGGTTTACGAATCGGCAGAACCTCCGCCTGAACCGGGGATCGCCGTTCGATTCTTCCGATGACCGGTTTGTCGGGAACACTCGCGGCGGACAGCGACACGAACCTGTTCTCGCTCCACAGACGATCGATCAATCGGCGTTCCCACGGGAGCAGCACGGATTGCGGGAGTGAAAAAAAATTCCGGAACGTCCAAATCAGATATACGCGTTGCAGGAGATTCGGCTGCACGTATCTAGGCCCGATCGGCGTGTCCAGTTCAAGGACGCCGCGAGTGAGTTTTTCCATCCACATGACCTAGCCCACCTGGGGAAAGATGGCTAATTTCGCCGTTGCTTTGAAACGGGCATTATTGCACCCGCGGCGGGACATTGGGAAGCAATCTTTCTACCTTGGGAAACAAATTATTTTCGTTGCCCCTATCTATTAGAATCATAGGGTTAGGGAGAAATTCCCGAAAAATCTTTGAGTTTAAAGGACTTATATGGAAAATATTCCGGAATAAGGACTTAGCGGCGTATCCAGAGATGTTGTGATTGCGCAGTGTGCCCGGCCGAGACGGGACCAGCCCGGTCTCTACACGGCTCGGTACATCTGGCCGCGAGTGGGGCACGCCAACGGAAAAGGGTGCGGGAGTAATCCGCACCCTTTTTCTTCCTCTGTACTTTCATTATATCAATTCAAGCTGCCCATCCGGACAACGTTTCCAACTTTATTTTCCCTGCGAATTCATTGGGTTGTCGAGAAAATGCGCACCATGGGGGCTTGACGGAAATTCGCCGAACCGAGAGCGGGGGGTGTCGGCTCCAAGGGATGCGACCAACCCAGGCTTGGCGGCCGGGGACGGGTCACTCCAGCTAGCTGAGCTCGGGCAATAATTCGATGCGGTCCAGGGTCGCGGCAATGCCTATACGCTTGCCGTCGGATTCCTCCATCCGCTCTTCCATGCGCACGACTGAGGCTTGGCAGAGCGTCCAGCCTCCGGGGCCAAGGCCCAGGTTGGGAGGCAGCATGATGACCAGGTCGAGCTTCGAACCCGCTTTGATCTCCGACTCGGAATAGAGAAAGATTCCCGACGAACTTAGATCGCGAGTTAGGCCCGCGTGCTCATGGCCCTGGTGACGGACCTTAACAGGCACACGAATCGGCAAGCGCGGACGCGAGCGCCGGTCGTTCTTAGTGGGTGTGGTTTTGGCGGTCATATTTTGTCCGTCATGGTTTGTCCGTCATTGCTGTGAAAGTGTACCCCAGTTTGCGGAGAAGGTGGGAGCGGAAACTATGCACAAAAAAACGCTCCTCCCGTGAAGTTCGCGGGAGGAGCCGTGGAAGAAGCGTTACGAGTTAGAAGGAGAACTTGAGAGCCAGCTGAATCCCGCGCGGACCCCCGCCGCCCAGGAAGGGGTTGCCAATGCCGACGTCGCCGGTGGCGGTAATGGCGTATCCGCCATTGCCGACTTCACGCTTGTTGCCGTTCGGTCCGACTACGTGGAACCCGCAGTTGCATGCGGTATCGAGATTCGAAGCGGGGTCCGCGATGAACGCTGGCAGAAGCGGGCTGGAGAAGTTGGGGTGGTTGAGGAGGTTGAAAAACTCGGCGCGGAACTGCACCTTCAACCGCTCGCCGATCGCGGTGCTCTTGTGGAGGGCGAAATCCCATTGTTTGTAAGTGGGACCAACGAGCGAGTTCCGCCCTAGATTTCCGTAGTGCCGCGTGCCTGGAACACAGTCGCCAGCTCCGCCACCGGCAGTGGTCACGGAATCGTCCACGGTGCAGGGCATAGCGAACGCAGTCAGATCAATATAGTTCGCGGGATTTCGCTTGTTGTAAACAATTTTTCCCACAACGTCGGGACGGTCGAAGCAATCACCGCCGCCGCTGTAATCGTCTTCGCAATTGTAGTTGAGGGTAAAGGGCTGGCCGCTCTGCAGCGACACCGTACTGTCAAAGCCCCAGCCGTTCTTCAGACCCTGCATGCTTCCGCCCATCTTGGGCAATTCATAAGCGAATACCCAGGTGAAGCGATGAGGAATGTTGAAGTTGGAAGGTCCTTTCTCGAGGTTGGGACGGTTGCTGTCCTGGGGCTGGGCCGCGTTCACCACGAAGTCCTCAAGGTCGCTCGAGTTGTCGAGCGACTTGGAATAGACATAGTTGACCGCTGAAGTAATCCCGTGCCAGCCGTTGATCTTGTAGCTGACTTGGAGCGAGTTGTAGTTCGATTTTCCGGTGGACTTCTCCTGAAATAGATAAACCGCGCCGACGCCAACGTCACCAAAGACGCGCGGCACGCCAAAATCCTGGATCGCCCCCCCCGGCGAAGGGCACGGCCCAATGCCAGTCGGCGGCACTGGTGTTTGGCCGGCACAATCGGCACTCCAGATTGCCGCCTGGGTCGGCTGGTTGATGTCGTAAAACCGGAACAGCCGGTGGCCCTGCGATCCAACATAGCCCACCTGCAGAGTGGTCTTGCTGGTGAGCTGTTGCTGGATGTTGATGTTGTAGTTCTCCATGTAGGGCGTCTTGATGTGACGATCGACTGCGAATAAGTCGCACTCGATGAAGGTGGTATCGGTACTGGAGCAGTTGGAAGAAGCGAAAATAGGCGTTCCTGGGGTGATTGAAGAGACGGCAGCTCCTGCAGCAGTAATCGGGCTCGGACCAAAGTTGCCGTAGGCCGGGCCTGGGGCATAGAAGGCAGGATAGGGCAGATGGCCGAGGAAGATGTCCTGGGAGAACGCATCATAGAAAAGGCCTGCTCCGACGCGAATGACGGTCTTGCCTTTCCCGGTGATGTCCCACGCGATACTCGCTCGCGGTGAAAAGTCCTTGCGGTCGGGCTCGTAGAGACGGCTGAGCCCCGCAGTTCCAACCTGTTGCAGCACCCCAGTCCCAATGTCTGATACCGGGTCGAAACTGGAGACTAGGAAGTTAGAGAACAGATTGTTCCTCTCTTTGACCACACCGTAGTAATCCCACCGCAAGCCATAGTTGATGGTGAGCCGTGGGTTTAAGCGGAAGCTGTCCTGGAGATAGAGGCCATAGCCGTTTTCGAAAGTGTGGCGGAGGGAGTTCCCCGAATACTGGAAACCATCTTTCAAGGTACCTTGCAGGAACTCACTCAGATCGCGGAATCTCAACCTTCCGCGGAAGTATTTGTTGAAATGCTGCTGAATGCTGGTGCGCCTGAACTCGAAACCCGCCTTCAGGTCGTGTTTACCCGCCTTCCAGGAAAAGTTTTCGATGAACTGACTGTTGGTATCCACGCGAGAGCGCGGATCGCCGGAGGTAGAGCCGGGCTGGGCGAAGAAACTGGCTCCTCCTGTCGGGTTGGGCGACAGCAAAATAATGGGTAGGCCGGAGTCGTGCAGGCCGCCGACGGCGGGGCAAACCGTGGGATTTGCGGGATCGCCGCTTTGGGCGCACAGCCCGATCGAACTGGGGTGAAAACTCTGATCTTGGGTGAAAAAGCCCTCCGCGAACCGGTTCCATCCATAGCGCAGTTCATTCACTTTGTTGGTGCCGATGGTGTGCACATAGGAGAGTGAGACCAACTGGACCCGGGTCGGAGTAACCGTGTTGAAGCCGGGCAACTGGCCGCCGGAAGCCGTGAGGGCGAGCGGGAACGATTGGGTACTGTCGCCAAAGAAATAGCGGCCCGTCAGAATGTTGTTCGTGTTGAAATTGTGGTCGATCTTCCCGATCACGCTGCTGAGATTATTGAACGAAGGCGTAATTAGCGAGGCGTTGTTACCGTTCGGACAGCCGGTGTCGAAGCCGTCCCAGTTTGGGTCGGCTGGAGTTGGCCGTGTTCCGAGGTTGGGCTGTGGCCAGAATTTCAGCATCGCAGCCGTCACCGGGTTCGCGGTTCCGTCCCCGATGTCAAAAGCGATGCGGTTTGGTTCGGGCACGCAGGCCAGAGTCACCGTGCCCACCCGCTCGCGTTGCCCTTCGTAGTTCAAATAGAAGAAGGTTTTGTCCTTCACGACGGGGCCGCCGAGCGAGCCACCGAACTGGTTGTTGTGAAACGGAGCTCGCTGCTGGCCCACCTGATTGAAGAAGTTGCGCGCATCGAGCGCGTCGTTGCGAAAATACTCGAACAGTTCCCCATGGAGAGCGTTCGTGCCGCTCTTGGTCACGATGTTGACCACGGCACCGGCGTTGCGTCCATACTCGGGCTGGAAGTTGGAGAGCACCTTCATTTCGGCGACGGCGCCGATCGGCAAAATGGCTGACGGCACGGCGAAGACGCCGCCCTGGTTGATCGCCGGATCGTTGCGGTATCCGTCGTTCATGTCGGTGCCATCGAGCAGGTAGTTGTTGGAGCGTCCGCGGGCACCGTTCATCGAGAACTCGCCAAACGATCCCGGCGAGTCGGTGATCTGGTCTGGCGAACCTGCGACACCGGGATTCAAGAAGATCAGCTTGGTGTAATCGCGGCCGTTGACGGGCAGATCTTCAACTCCCTTGCTGGTCAGCACGCCGCCCAGGTCATTCGACTGGGTTTCAATCTGGGCAAGGTCCCCGCCGGAGACTTCGACCGTCTGCGTAACCTGGCCTGTCTTCAACTGTGCATCCACGCGCCGCTCGGTGGCCACGTTCACTTCGACGTCGTTGGTGACTGCGGTTTGGAAGCCAGCCTGCGTCACGGCGACCGTGTATGTGCCGATGGGCAATTCAGGCACGTTGTAGCTGCCGTCGGCGCTGGTCACGGTTGTGCGTTCGAGTCCAGTGCCCAGGTTGCGCACTTTGACCGTCGCTCCGGCCACAACGGCTCCGGAAGGATCGGTGACGGATCCGAGGATGGTGCCACGAAACGTTTGGCCTACGAGAAGGGCCGCCGAAAGAAGAATAAACATTACCAATAAGCGCAGTTTCATCACGGGGTCTCCTTAAGTATTCGCGGGCGTTGAACCGAGCGACGCTTCGCGAGCAGCGCGATGGAGCAAATCGGGTTCCATTTGGAAAGTCGGGGAATTATAAACGAGCGTGCGCGAAAAAACAGTGCTGAATTTCACAGAAGAGTGTGAGGAGGGGGAGGGGGGCGGGGGCGTTCGCCGTGCGGGAGCGACCAGAGGTCGGATTGGGCGCGGAGGTTGACGCTCGGAATCGCTGGAAGTCGTCTTAGAAATACGGAATTACAGATTGTGAATCTACGGAATCTAGAAGATTACGGGGAAAGTACAGTCTCGATGCCCAGCCCCTAAAGGGTTTGCGCGAGAACTCGGTCGTCCCTCCGGGGCTGGATTTTCCCCGCAGACTGCTAGAAGCTGAAGGCGACGCCGCCGCGGACCGAGCGCGCCGACTGCACCAGATAAACCGTGCGTCCGTCGCGTCCCATCACGGGGACATAACCCTGGGCGAGAAGATTGCGCAGGTCCACGAGAATTTCCATGTGTCCCGAGAGGAAACTGGCGGGTATGGGTTGGCGGAGGAAGAGATTCAAATAAGGGCCGGCTTGGCCGGGCGAACTATCGAACAAGTCGACGGGAGTCAACTGGCGGGGGCCGCCAGTGTAACGGTAGGAGGCGATCCAGCGAGTCTTGGCCTTGGGCAGTGTGCCGCTGAACTTGGCGGCGACGGCTTGGCGTTGCTCGGCGCGAATCCATTTTCGTGCGTCCTGGAGTTGGACGTCGGGGCGCGAGAGGTCGAGCACGCCTCCGTAGGCATAATCGAGGGTTGCGGTGAGATCGGACAGCAGCTTCCGCTGCAATACCACACGCATTCCGCGGGTCGCGTAATCGTTGCCCTGATAGCTGAAGGTACCCGAGTACACATCGGGCAGCACGTCGCCCGATTCGGATGTGATTTCGGCCGGCGTCATTTCGCCAATGCCGATCAGAGCGGGATCGACGATGCGGTCGGAGTAGAAAGCGACCTGCATACTGTTCTTGCCGATGCGTTGGGAGATCGATACTTCCTGGTGATGAGCGCGCTCGACCGCGGGCAAGAAGCCGGTCATGCTCATGCGCGGCGCGGTTTCACTCAGGTCCGCGGAAGTGGAATTCAAACGATCGTCTCCGGAACGATCATTATCACTATCGCCATCCTTATCGTTATTCTTGCCCATACTATTTTCCAACCCCAGGTTCGGAACGGAACTCGAATATTGATATTCCAGCACCGTGTTTGGAGTGAGGTGGAAATCGGCCGATCCGAAGGGTTTGAAGGCGTGCACGCGCCCCATGAACTGGATGGCTTGCAATTCGCTGCCGAACTTCATCTCCAGTTTGTTGCCCAGGACAATGCGATCGGAACTGGTCACCGACAGAGCTTCCAGGGCGGCGCCTGGCATCGCGTTCAGGTCCGGCGAATTCACGCGGAGGACCGTGATCGCAAACGATGGTTCGAACATACCGTTGAAACGGTTGGTGTAGGTGGTTCGGAGGACCGCGGCGGGGATGCTCTGGCCGTCGGCTCCATAACCGAGGCTGCCGTTGAAGCGCACGGTGCCGCTGGATAATAGAGAACGCTCGACGGCAAAACCGGCATTCATATCGGCAGGGCTGCCGAAACCCTGGCCGGGCGATCCGGCCATGAAAGACAAGGCGCCTTTCAAGTCGTGGCTGGCGGCTGACTCGCCGCGCTGCGCGACTACGGTGGTGCCGTCCGGGAGCACGCGCAGAATGGGGCGGTTGGCAACCGAACGCAGGGTCCACTTCCAGTCGTCATCGTCCACTGGAGTACGCAGGGGAACAAGTTGGATGGCCTCGAAGAGGGTGGTGAGGGTGACATTCACCATCAGCTTGGCGCCGGCACGCACGCCGATTTTCTCACGCAACGAAGGGAGGAACGAAGGCGCGCTTACTTTGACGCTGTAGGTTCCGGGGAGAAGACCCGGGACGGAGTAGAAACCACGGTCATCGGTAAAAGCCTTCAGGGTGAAGACCTTCAGCGCCTGGGCAGCGGAGCCGAGGACTTCGACGACCGCGCCCATTTGCGGCACGCCGCCGGCATCGCGGACGTATCCAGAGATTGCGCCGGGTAATGCGGCGGAGGCACTGCCCGACCACGCCGGCACAGACACGGTCGCGACCATCATCATCACAGCGACGACTGCGAGGAACCCGAACTTTCGGAACATCGCGCTCACCACCTCTGGGAAACCAGGCAGCAGTTTACTCCACGGCGAAGGTGGCCGTTGGATCCACGGACTGCTTGGAAAGGTTGTCGTTCACTTTGATCTCGATCTTGTACAGCCCCGGCGGCAGGTTGGCGGCGGAAAGCGTCTTTTGCAGCGTCACCTGGTCGCCCACATTGCCCATAGTGTCGGTCGATTCGACGGTATGGATGACGGCCTTGTTGTTGGCGTCGGTCACATTGTATTCGATGGTGGCCGAAGGCTTGTGGGTTTTTTCGTCCACGCTGAGGTTGTAAACCTGCATCCAGAAATTCAGCTTCTGGTTGCGCTTGAACAGGATTGGCTTGCCGTCGGAAGGGGCCACGCGCGGCCGCACCTTGGTGGTCCCGATCACGAAGTTGCCGGTGCCCACGTTCTTGGTCGCCACCGGTTCCATCTGGTCGGCGATGATGAGGGTAGAGCTGCTCAACTTGTCTTCGCTGAAGTCGGGGATCTGGATGGCATGGCTCCAACTGCCGGTGCGGTCGCCGTTTACGTCCTTGACGACAACGTCCAGGCGGTAGCGATTCTGGCTGATGCGGAGGGGCAATGCCTTCCAGTACACCGAAGAATTTTCGGCGGTCTTGGGCAGCAGTTCCGCGGGCACATCGACCTGCACCGTGTCTTCAAAGGTTTGGACGATTTTGCCGGTTAGCGTGGTGACGCGCCCGAAGATATTGACGGTGCCGCGTTCCACGCCATCCTTATTCTGGAAGGTAACGTCGCGGTTCTTGATCTGAATCGTGACTGGAACCAGCACGGTGTCGCTGGTGACCTTTACGAAGTCGGCGCGCACATCGAAGGGCATCAGGTTGACGCTGATCTTGTGGCTGACCACTTCTTCCAGATCCTTGAACTTCACCGCGGGTGCGGCCTGCAGCTTGGCAAACTGTTCCAGGCGGTCGAATTCCTTGGACTGCAAATCCTTGTTGAACGGCGAGGCGCCCAGTTGCTCGATACCGCCGTTGGTGAAACGACTCGCCTTGCTCGCCATACCCATCTGCTCGTACATCGTCAAACCGGCATTTGGGGTGTACTTCAAGGCGTCTTTTTCCGAGCGGTCCATGGTCATGTGATAGTCGCCGCACATGCAGGTATCGACGAACTCGATCATCACTTCCTGCCCGATCCCTTCCAGGTAGCGATAGCGCCAGGTTTCAAACGGGAAGGTCGAGGTCTCGCCGCCGCCTTCTTCCTGCGGACGCTCGTAGCTGCCGCCGGAGGGATGGGACTCGATCTCATCCGCTGGCCCAAACACGATGTACATCCGGCCGCGGTCGGACTTCCACCCGGGGATACCGGCTGCGTAGTGCTCGTTGGCGTACGCGATGCGCCGGTAGTGTTCTTCTTTAAACTCGTTCTCTTCGGTGTCGGGCGTGGGATCGCGGCGTTGCCAGAAGGCCTCAATGAACTGGTCGCGCTCTTCGTCGTTGGAGAGCTGCATGAAGGCGGATTTTTCTTCGTCGGTGATAATCCAGCGCACGTCCTCGTCCAGCCACTTCTTATACGTCTTGCTCAACTCAATTTTGAGCGCCTTGGCGTTGGCCCTCCTCTGTTTTTCCGGGATGGGACGCTTCAAAGGATCGGTCTGGCTTGCGGAGCCCTTCGAGTCCTTGTCCTGCGCCTGGGAAACGCCGGCAAACCCCAGGGCCATTATGCCGGCCAGCACACCCACCGAGCAGCGATTTCGGAGACCTGCGGAGTACATAAGAAGGGCCTACCTCACGAGACACTACAGATGCCTAATTCTATGTTCATTGGATACAACAAGGCAAGGAGAAGTGGCCTGTCGTCACAAAGATTCCCTACGCCCTAGTCCCTTCCAAATCTCATAAGAATCCGCATCTTGCAGTCCAGGCTCGGCCAGACCTTAACCGAGCCTCGAGCGGACCTGGGGGGCGGGCAGGCGGTCGCTGGCCAAGCGGCGCTGCGCCGGCACCCGCGCGATATAATGAATTGCGCAGCGGCATCCCTGCCTTAGCCTGCCGGAGCGATGCAGGGAGAGGTTTGTTCGCCGGAACCCGGGAACTTTTCCCCTGGTTGGCGCGTAACTATTCATGCGCACGACGGAGCGTTTACGCCATTCCATCAACAGGAACGGGTTTAAGAGTCTGGGGTGGAGCTTCAGCGCCCCAAATCAGCGCCTAGAGGCTGCTGAAAAAGTCGACATTCGCCGGTCAGCCCCTAAAGGGGCGTTTGATTTCGAAAGACTTGCGGTATCGCTGAAGCGATACCCTGATACGAAACTTGAGTTTTTCAGCAGCCTGGGAAAACCGGGAATTTAGAGCCGTCCTGCTGAATTGGCGGCGGGCTTGGCAGGATGGGCACGAAGACTGAGGCATGAAGACCTCGCTATGAAGACCTGGAAGAAAGTGTTGATCGGGGTGGGCGCAGCGCTGGTGCTGGGCATCATCGCCGCCGTCATGGTTTACCAGAGCCGGAAAAACCTGGTTACAGTGCAAACGGGGAAGGTGCAAAAGCAGAACCTGGCTTCGGTGGTGAGCGCTTCGGGTGAAATCAAGCCGAAGACCTACGTGAACATCGGGGCCAATGCCTTCGGCAAGATCATCAAGCTGCACGTCAAGGAAGGCGACCACGTAAAGAAGGGGCAACTACTGGCTCAACTCGAAAACGTGCAGTCCTCGGCCGACGTGAATGCCACTCGGGCTTCGGTGCAGGCGGCTCAAACCGACGCCGTCGCCGCCGACGCCGCGCTCAACACCTCGCTCGCGGACCTGAATCGGGCCAAGTCCGATGCCGTCCACGCCAAGCTCGACTGGGACCGCGCCCAGGGCTTGTACAACGCGGCCCTGATCGCCAAACAGGACTATGACGTCAAGAAAGCGGCATGGGAGTCCGCCGATGCCGGACTAGCTCAAGCCGAGGCTCGCGTGGCTCAAGCCCGAGCGCAAAAAGATTCGATGGAAAAGCACATCACGCAGAATCAGGCTAGCCTGACTCGGGTTTCCGATGTGCTGCAAAAAACCACGTATGAAGCGCCTTTTGACGGCGTGATCACCAATCTTCCGGTGCGGGAAGGTGAGACCGTGGTCATCGGAATCCAGAACTCACCCGGCAGCACGCTGATGACGCTGGCCGACATGTCGGTGATTACTTCGGAAGTGAAGGTGGACGAGACCGACATCGTCAACGTGCATGTGGGCCAGCCCGCGGAGGTGACCATCGATGCCATTCCGCGCAAGATATTCCACGGCATCGTAAGCGAGATCGGGGACAACGCGATCGTACGCTCGACCGGCGTTGCGACCTCTCAGGCTAGTTCGACGAGTGAAGAAGCCAAAGACTTCAAAGTCGTGGTGACGCTCACGGATCCGCCGGCGGACCTGCGCCCCGGACTCTCCTCGACCGCCAAGATCACGACTGCGGTCCGCAGCAGCGTGCTGACCATTCCGATTCAGGCGCTGACGGTCCGGACCCGGGCGGATCTGGTGCCCAAAGATGAGGGGAAGGGTTCGGTGGAGGCCGCCAGCGCTCCGGTGGACGCAACGAAGCAGAAGGAAGACATTCAGGGCGTGTTTGTGATTCGCGAGAAGAAAGCCGAATTCGTTCCGGTGGAAACCGGCATCAGTGGTA
>JBGPFV010000054.1:0-10405 GCA_041483535.1 Terriglobia bacterium
CGACAGAGAGACGGGGCAAGCCCCGTCTCTACGAGCGCAGTATCTCTTCCACTCTCTGCAGATCTTCTTCCGTGTCGACGCCCACGGTGTCGAACGGCGTTTCCGCTACGGAGATCCGAACCCCGTTCTCGAGGAAGCGCAACTGCTCCAGTCGCTCGCTGCGTTCGAGTGACGACTCCGGCCAGCGCACGAACTTGTCCAGCGCATCCTTGCGATAGCCATAGAAGCCAAGATGTTTGTAGTATTGCGGCCGCACGCCATCGCGGTCATGCGGGATCGTCGCCCGAGAAAAATACAGCGCCCGTCCGGTCGCGTCCGTCACCACCTTCACCGCGCTGGGATTGTCGACGTCATGCGGCGCGGCCGGCGTCTTCAGCGTCCCCACCTCGACTCCCGCGCCCTGCATCACCGCGATCAAGCTCTCGATATGCTCGGGCCGGGTCAGCGGCTCATCGCCCTGAACATTTAAATACACATCCGCTGCAATCACGGTCGAGAGCTCATGCACCCGCTCAGTGCCCGAGCGATGCGTCGCCGAAGTCATGCGCGCGAGAAAGCCTTGCTGCTCCGAGAACCGCATGATTTCCTCGGAATCCGTGGCGATGATGACCTGATCGAGCGACGAACACCGCCGCACTCCCCGATAGACCCAGGCCAGCAGCGGGGCGCCGGCGATCTCGCGCAGCATTTTGCGGGGCAGGCGCGTCGAAGCCAGCCGCGCTGGAATCACAGCGATGACTTTCATGCGCCCAGTTTCGCACGGAGCGGTGCGGTTTGACACGTCATTCCATGGACACTCACTCTGTGCACTTTTAGCATGCGCCCGGGACGAGTCCACCCGCGTCTGCGGGATTCTGTTGTGCGCTTCTACTTGCCGGCGCGGCTCATCGCGGACGGCTTCCAGGTCTTTTCTCACCGCGAAGTGCCGCCGGTGACGGCGGATTGTCCCTCGGCCAGGCACTGGTCGCCGCGCATCGCGTTGCTCTCCACAGGGAAGAAACGACCGGTCGAGGTCTTTGCCTCAGGTGGGCCTAACGTGGAAATCGAGATTCGGAGTGTGGGAGAAGTGAAGCTGATTAAGGTCAGCGCAAGATCACGCTGGGCGCTGCCGTGGACCGGCTTCGCGAAAACCTGGACGAGCTGATGGGCAACGGCACCAATCGGTTCCTTCTGGAACTCGCAGAGGTTCCCATGATCGACTCCAGTGGAATCTGCCACCTGGTTCGTTATATGACAACTGCGAAACAGCGGTGCGGGGCGCTCAAGCTGCTGAACCCAAGCAAGTTTACCGTGCAGACTTTGAAGATGATCGGATTACTGAACATGTTCGAGGTTTTCCAGGTCCAGGACGAGGCGGTCTCCTCCTTCAACTAGGAATCTTTCTGTACTTTTGAGGTTTCCAGCAAAACCTGTGGGGAAGAGAGTCCGCCCGCAATCACCTCCGTCGCCGAGTAATGAACTCGATCCTTGGCGCCCAGCCGCTGTGATCGCCGCACGCGGACAGGTTTCCCATCGTGAAGTTCGGTCTGATAATATCTGACGTGGAAGGCGTTGAATGCTTCGTACACATTAGCCGCGCTGGTTTTGTCCCATCTGAGACCTCCAAGCTGGTCTCATGGTCAACTTGTGGGCAATGAAAAGAACAATGTTACGAAGGTCGCTCGACGTTAACTCGTTGAAAATACACCATGGCGGTGTAGCTCAGGTGGTTAGAGCGACGGTCTCATAATCCGTAGGTCGTAGGTTCGAGTCCTACCGCCGCCACCATGTTTTCTATGGTTTACAAGCCTTGTCTTCCAGGTCGGGTCCGACTTGTTGCGTCCCAGTTGCGTCCGGTTGCGTTTGACCCCCTGCAGCGGCCAACCCAGAACGAATGGCCAGATGACTCGGGTATGAGCCTGACTCAGACAAACCCATCTCGTATGAGCCCCACTGGACTTCCGGCGAGCGATCCACGCCAGATCGCCACGCGACTGGCCGCGCTTCCTCATTAGCATGAGTTGAGCATGCATTCCTGAGGGGTGCCGCGGACTGATCATCGCGAAGGAAACCTGTGCAGCTTGCCCACAACCGAACCACGCTCCGGCTCAAGTTTGCGCCTGGCAGATCCTGAACGTCACGATTCGAATAGGATTCCGGGGTGCTGTTCTGGCGATTGTCCGCTCCATCCCGTAATATCTGAGCATAGGTTTAACCAAAAACGAGGACTATGACCACCATAGAACAGGACAAACAGGAAAATCCTGCACTTCACTTCTCCGCCCTGCAACCGCCACGCCGCTATCTGTTCGGACCGGGACCAAGCATGGTTCACCCGCGGGTCTACGAGGCGCTAGCGAAGCCGATTGTCGGGCACCTCGACCCCTACTTCATCCAGGTAATGGGAGACGTCCAGCAATTGCTGAAAACCGCCTTCGGCACCAGCGACGGTGCCACGCTGGTGGTTTCCGGCACCGGCAGCGCGGGCATGGAAGCTGCCGTTGCCAATTTCGTGGAGCCCGGAACCAAGGTCGCCGTGTTTGCCAATGGATACTTCTCCGATCGGCTTACGGAGATGGCGAAGCGCCACGGCGCAAACGTGGTTCGCTTGGAGAAGCTTTGGGGTGAGACCTATACAGGAGACGAAGCCAGAGAGTTCATCGGTCGCGAGAAGCCTAAGGTTGTCGCTTATGTTCACGCCGAGACCTCGACCGGAGCATTACAATCGGGCCAAGCCATCTGTGCTGCCGCTCACGATGCGGGCGCTCTGGTGATTGCGGATTGCGTGACTTCGCTTGGCGGAGTGCCGGTGCAATTCGATCAAACCGGCATCGATGTCGCCTATAGTTGCACCCAAAAAGGACTGAGTTGCCCGCCGGGGTTATCTCCCATGGCCATGTCGCCGAGGGCCATGGACTGGCTGCGCGCTCGCACTTCTCCGGTACGCAGCTGGTATTTTGACCTCAAGCTCATTCACGACTACGCTGCGGTATCGCACCGCTACCATCACACGGCGCCGATTTCCATGTTCTACGCCCTGCGGGAGGCGCTCTTGGTCATCGCCGAGGAAGGAATCGAGAAGCGCTGGGAGCGACATCGCCGTTGCCATCGGCTTTTTGTTCAGGGCATAGAAGCGATGGGTCTACGCATGCACGTTCCCGAAGAGCATCGCATTGCGACGCTGAATACCGTGTGCGTCCCCGAAGGGGTTGACGAAGCGAAAGTGCGAAAACGCCTGCTGGACGAGCCGGGCATTGAGATCGCCGGCGGTTTCGGTCCGCTCGCCGGCAAAGTATTCCGCATCGGCGTGATGGGCCCGCTGGCCACCGAAGATAACGTGCAGTTTTTTCTGAAAGAATTCAAAGGGGTCCTGAACTGATCGGGTCATCTGACCATCGGGTCATCGGGCCATCGAAGTTCACAGGCCTTTGACTTTTGTCGAAGGTCAAGATGGTGATGGAGATAGTAACTTGGGCGCGAGCACTTAGGTAACCTGGGCATCCAGACCCCGGCGCAACTAATCTTTCGCCTGAGGGTTTCTATCGCCATGAACAACACATTCGCCAAGTCACTGTTAATCCTGGCAGTCGGGGGACTGATGATCGCCGGTTCCGCCGCTGCTCAAACCTCAACCACTTCTGGCGCAGGTCCCGGGGTTGTCGATCCGGGCCATCCGCGGGTGAATCAAGTGAACCGCCGCGAGGGAAGACAGCAACAGCGCATTGGCAACGGCATCAAAAGCGGGAAATTGAACCCGCCGCAAGCGTCCAACCTGGAGAAGCGCGAGGCTCGCGTGCAGAACCGTGAACAGAAAGACATGGCGGCGCACAACGGCCATCTCACCAAGCGCGAGCAGAGGGGAATCAATCGTCAGCAGAACCGGATCGGCAAGAGCATCTATATGGACAAGCACTAACCAGTAATCCGCGGAGAGGACGGAAGATTGTAACTAGAAGACAGCCGCAGGCTTGCTGCGGCTTTTCTTTTGCCCGGGAGCGGGGCCGGCTGGCGGGCTCGCAGCGGCAAAAGAAAACGGCCGGGAGAAACTCCCGGCCGTTTCTTAGGGAAGTGCTACGACAGAGTTATTTCTTACCAATTCAGCTTCAGCGCAAACTGAAACTGGCGCGGGTCGTAGGCGGCGGTGGCCTGACCGGCGTTGCAGGTGGTTGAACTGCAGAGCGGGCTTACGGCCGCTACGTTATACACGTTGGCGAGGTTGAACATGTCGGCGATGAGATCCATGTTGAAGCGCTCGCCGAAGAACACCTTCTTGGAGACACGCAAGTCGTTAAAGACCGTCCACGGAGTAATGCCCGCGTTGCGGCCGAGCGTGCCGTCGAGGGACGCGAGCGTGCCGTTGAAGTCGGCGAGGCAAGGCTCCTGCAAAACGCCGGTCGGAGAGTACGTGCTCTTAAAGGAGGTACCGCAGGCTGGGTTAGCGGTGGTGTTGGGGCGACTGGTGAGAGAGGACAACTGGAGGTTATCGCCGCCGGCGGTGATGATGTTAAACGGCCGTCCCGAGCCGAACTCTATGAGAGGGGCAAAGGTCCAGTTGCTGAAAAGCTTGCCGGCGAAGCCGCTGCCAGCGAGTTTGCCCGTTTCGTAAACGCCGCTGAAGACGAAGCGCTGGCGTTGGTCGAACAGCGAGGTTGACCGATCAAGTCCCGGGAAGTAGCTGTCCTGCGGAGTGAGCGTGGATTGCAGGTCGGTGGAATCGTCGATGGCGTGCGACCAGGTGTAGGAGGCCAGGAACTCGTAGTGATTGCTGAAGCGCTTGCGGAGATTGGCGGTCAGGCCGTGATAGACCGAGCTGCCGTTGGAGAAGTTGGCGTCCATGTCGCCGAACGGCACGCATCCGACGAAGGTCGCGGGATTACAGTTGGCATTGAACCCCTGGCTCGCGAGACTGCTTTCGATGGATTGGGCGAGGCTGACGCACGCGCCGCCACCACCGGCGAGCAGGGCGCCAGCGATGGATGGGTTCAAGCCGCCTGGACGGAAGAAGTTCATCAGTGCGGATGGGACATAGGGTTGTCCGCCTTGGACGCCGCAAGGTGGAAACGCCGTCGAAGTTCCCACCGTGAAAGGGCTAGTTGGATAGTTCGGGTTGCCCGGATTGATTCCAGCTGCCCGGGCCGCAGCTTGCGCGACTATTAAATTGTTTACCATCAGATCCCCGCGAATGGTGTTCGCGTTAATGGGTCGATTCAGGTGGCGGCCACCGTTAAAGTTGTAGGCCAGGCTGAAGGCGAAACCGCTGCCCAGATCCTGTTCGATCGTCAGATTCGCCTGCTGCGAGTAGGCGTAAACGAAATTCTTACCTTGCGGATACCCGAAGGGCTGGAAGCCTACCGGCAAGAAGGTCGAAGGATTCAGATAGTTTTGGTTGAGGAAGATTGAGTTCGAACTGACGCCGCAACTTGGATCCCCGGTGGCACAAGAAAACCTCTGTTGGTTCGGGGAGTAGTTCAACGCGGCCAGGACGGCGGGGCTAGTAGTAGGCGAGCACGGCGAGGCGACGGAACCCGTGGCCGACGGAATCAGCCCCTGGAAAATCGGGAACGCATTCAAGTTGCCCGGATCGCCGGCGCCATTCTGGCAGAGTCCGGTGCCGCCAAAGGCTAGCTGCCCGCTGCTCGAACCATCCGAAGCGTCGCCCAGAAAGTACAGTCCCAGCAAAGGATGGTCGTAGAACATCCCGAAGGAGGCGCGAACCACCGTCTTGCCGTCCCCCTTAGGATCCCACGCCATGCCGATCCGGGGCTGAATGTTGTTATTGTCGGTCTGAATGCCTTTCTGCAATCCCAGCAATTGGTAAGCAGGCAGGGCCAGTCCTTGCGGCGGTTTGAACTTCGGCGGGATCTCGACATCGTAGCGCACGCCGTAGTTGACGGTCAGATTGTGGCGGACGCGCCAGCTATCCTGCCAGAAAGCGCCGATCGGGATGTTGTGGAACGTATCGCTGGGGCTGCCGAAACCCTGGATGTAATCTCCCGGCAACCCGGCGCCATACGCTTGAACGGGGGAAAGGTCGGGCGTACCTGGGGGTAAGCCGAGGTCCGTGGCATGAAAAATACCAAAGTCGTACACGCCGCCGTAATTCACAGTGAAAGTCGCGTTGAGCGGTAAATAATTGACGTCCCCGCCGAACTTGGTGTCGTGGCGTCCGATGCTCCAGGAAAAATTGTCGGTGAACTGATATCTCTGTTCCCTGCGCTGAATGTACGAATAAGGTTCTCGGCCGAAGTAGGCGAAGCCGGGAATATTCACCGCCGGGTCGGAGCCACCCGCAATTGCCTTGTTGTAGAAGTATGACAACCCGCGCCGCGCGTACTGGAAGCGGAACTCATTTACCTTGCTGTTGCCGAGCGTCCAAGTGTCTTGTACCACTCCGGCAACGTCGCGGTAGGTCTGTTGCGACGTTCGCGAGTAGGCATTTTGACCGAACGGCTGGTCTTGTCCGCTGACTTCAATGCCCGTCACCGTGCTGGGACTTGCGTTAACGCGAAGTGTCAGACGGTTGCTGTTGCTCACGTTGTGATCGAGGCGCAGCGAGTAGAGGCTCGTCCCCTCAAAGACAGGGAAGTTCCCCTGCTGTGATGCCAGTGACTGGTACGAGGTGGGGAGGCCATTGCACAGAGGTGCCGTGCTGCTGCAGGACGTGATGAACTGTGCCAGGGGGTTGCTGCCATTCGTCGGAGTTGGCAGAACACCTGCCCCAACCAACAAGGCAAACGCGGCGGGATAGCTGCCATTGACCGCTATGGCGGAGGACCCTCCGGTTAGGATGGAGTACTGCTGGGCAAGCGTCAAGGGGAGTCCGGGCGTGCTCAGGAAGGCCGCCTGATCGGGTGTGACTTGGATGTCGAAGGTTCCGGAAGGCGCTCCGAAAAAAGGAGAAGCGTCGAAGGGACCCAGCCCAAAATTATTCGCGCCAATGCTGGAGAACCCCGTCTCGTGCCGCCGCGTCGTTTCGTAGGCAAAGTAATAGTACGTTTTGTCCTTCTTGATGGGTCCGCCGAAAGCGACGCCCCCCTGCACGCGGGTGTAGGCAGGATTGGGCGTGGTGCTGAAGGGGTTGACAGCCTGGAAATTGCGATTGCGCAGGTATCCATAGACGTCGCCGTGGAAATCGTTCGATCCGGAGCGGGTGATGATGTTGACGACGCCACCCGAGGCGCGGCCGTATTCGGCGGCGTAGCTGTTGCTGATGATCTGGAATTCCTGCACGGCTTCCTGGGAGACGGTGGAGCGCACGCCGTTGGTGGAATTGTCGGTGGCATCGGAGCCGTCGACATTGACCAGGTTGGAACGGCCGCGCTGGCCGCTCATGTTGAGGCCGGAAGTCGGCGCCGCGCCGAGTTGGGGGGCGCTGTCGCGCTGCACCTGCGAATCGGTCAGCGTGAACTGGATATAGTTGCGGCCATTGATGGGCAGATTGTCGATGCGGCGCTCGCCCACCGTGTCGGTGGTGGAACTGCGCGACGTTTCAATGTTTTCGGCCTCGGAGCTGACTTCGATGATTTCCTTGCCGCCGGCTACGGTGAGCGTAACGGGCAACTCGGCCATTCCGCCTACGGTGATGGCGACGCTGGTGGCTTCGGTCCTGGCGAAACCTGTTGCTTCCACGGTAACGGTGTAGGTTCCGGGAGCCAGTTGACGCACACTGTAGCCGCCCTGGCCGTCGCTGCTGCCGGCGCGCTCCAGGCCCTTGGCGGTGTTGCGCGCGGTGACCGTGGCGTTGGCCACGGCGTTGCCTTTCGGATCTTTCACGCTGACGTGGAGGTCGCCGGTGGCGGCGGCCTGGGCAAATGCCGATTGACGGACGAGCAAGAAAATGACCGCTAAAAAGAGCAGACGCAATGACGCTTTCATAGGGCTCCTGGGATCTTCCGCAACCTGGCGGAAGGTGGGATCAGAGTGCGCGGTTTGTCGCAAGCCACTTGATCTTCGAACACGTTGTTAGGAAGAGATACCGCTGATATGTACATCAGAAGAGGGTGTTTAGGCAAGCAATAAGGTAGATTACCGGCAGATTGCCGCGGCGGAGGCGGACAGCCGGAGACTGTTTTTGTTGTCACCTCGCGGTCCGGCGTTTGTCTTCGTCGTAGTCTTTGCCGCAGTCTTGTGCCGCAGTCTTTGCATTGCGTTTGCCGCGGCTTTTCTTTAGTCTGAGATTTCTTGAAGCGAGATAACTGGCGTGCCGGAAATGTTTCTTGTGCCTTCGTCTATGCATTCCGAGAACTTCAACGGACATTCCATGACGGGCGAATTGCGGCGGGTGATGGTGTGCCCGCCGGGCAACGCGGGGTGGGACAGTTCCGCGAAAGCCGCGGCATGGCGGGAGCTTGGGTTTCAGCACGCTCCGGATTTTGCGGCGGCACGGGGGCAGCACGAGATGCTATGCGAACTGCTCAGCGAGAGCGGAGCTGAGGTCGTTTGTCTTCCTCCGGCGGAATCGCTCACGCTCGATGCCGTCTACGCGCACGATGCGTCGCTCGCCACAGACTATGGTCTCGTCCTGATGAATCCGGGAAAGAAGAATCGCGTGGCGGAGGCGCAGGCGCACGCGCGCTTTTGCGGGCAACTCGGCATTCCGGTGTTTGGCGAGATCGGACTGCCCGGAACTTCCGAATCCGGCGACATGGTGTGGCTGGATTCGCGGACGCTGCTGATCGGTGCCGGCTATCGGACGAACCGGGCGGGGATCGAGCAGATGCGGGCGCTGCTCTTTTCGGAAGATTCTCAGAAAAATGTTGAGGTGCTATCCGCCCCGTTGCCTTATGGACCGGGGCCTTCTGCCTGTCTGCACCTTATGTCGCTGATGAGTATGCTCGACGAGCGGACCATCCTCGTTGATCTGCCCTGGCTGGCGGTGGAAACCGTCGAACTACTGAAGGGGCGTGGGCTTCGCTTGATGGAGATTGCATACGGCGAGCGCGAGACGCTTGCCTGCAACGTGCTCTCGCTTGGCCGGAAGCGGCTGATTGCGATAGAAGAGAACGTCAAAACGAATCAGCGCATGCGCGACGCCGGCTTTGATGTGCGTGCGTTTCCGGGATCGGAGATCTGTATTAACGGTTCGGGTGGGCCAACGTGCCTGACGCGGCCGCTGCTGCGGAAATAGCTTTGCCAGTGGAGAGCCGGGCGTCCCCGCCCGGCCGCCGCGCTGCCAAGCACGGGCGAGACGCCCGTCCCTCCTGGACCGCCCATTGCGTCCGCCTTGGTAGAATCAAAAGGAATGCTTTTGCCGTTTGTCCGCGAACTTTTCGCGGAGGTGGAACTCTTACCTGCCTTCACGCGTGCCGCCTCCCATCTGCGGGGGGGCGCGGGACGGATGAGTGTCACTGGACTGTCCTCGGCGGCCAAGGCCCTGATCGTTGTGTTGCTGCGCCGCACGGTCGAGCGCCCGTTTGTGCTGGTGGTGGCCGATAACCGCGCCGCCGAAGAGTTGCTGCCGGTGCTGCGCGCGTTTTGCGAACTGACCGGGGCGGCGGCTGCGGACTCGGTGGTTAGTTTGCCGGCGCGCGACGTTCTGCCCTTTCAGAATTTGTCGCCCCATCCGGAGATTCAGGAAGAACGCGCGACCGCGTTGTGGAAGATTGCCACGGGGCGCGCCGCGATTGTCGTTTCTCCGGTGACCGCCACCACAATTCTTCTGCGCTCTCCCGAGTACTATGCCGACCTGGCGCGGGTTCTGCGTCGCGGCGAGATTTTCGATCTGGAGAAACTGCTCGAACACCTGAACACGGTCGGCTACAGCGCGACCGATGTGGTGGAAATGCCGGGGCAGTATGCGGCTCGCGGCGGCATTCTGGATGTGTACTCGCCGGAAGCGGACCGGCCGGTGCGGGTTGAGTTTTTCGGGGATGAAGTCGAGTCCATACGTAAGTTCGACCCGGCGAGTCAGCGGTCCTCGAACCCCGTCGATGAAGCGTTGTTGCTGCCGCTGACGGAAACACCGGTCACGGAGGAACTGCTCGGTTCGATCAACGCGCGGCTTTCGGGGAAACGCATCACGGGATCGCCGGAGGTTGTGGAGCAAGCGATGCGCGACTCGGGCGCTGGAGTTTTTCCGGGGTGGGAATTCTATGCTCCGGTGGCGGGAGCCGACCGCAGTATTTTCGGGCTGCTTCCGGAAGCGCGCGTGATTCTTGACGAACCTGAAGCGCTGGCTCTCGAACTCGACAAAGTGTGGGCTCGCATTGAGGAAGCGCACGAACGGAGCGGAGTGGGGAACCTGGTTCGTCCCGCCGATCTTTATCTGACGCCGGAAAGCTGGCGAGAAAAAACTGTGGCGCTCCCGGGGGCCGACTTCGAATATCTGGCAGTGGCGCGCGAAGGGAGCGCGGAAGCCGCTTTTCTTTCGCAGCCGTCCACGCGCTTCCACGGCGCGGTTCCAGCGATGATCGAGCAGGTGCAGAAG
>JBGPFV010000055.1:0-10372 GCA_041483535.1 Terriglobia bacterium
GACGATCCGCCGTACAATCCGGATTCGTATAACTACAACTCGCCGGGAAGCGACCTGAACGCGCCAAGCTCGAACCCCGATGACTACGGCGCCTATCTCGACAGTGGCGCGGGGCAGGGCGGCGGCACTTAGACCGTTGGCGGTTGTTTTTTTCTGTTCTTGCCCGTGCATTCAGTATCTGGTTGTGCCTTTTGCGGTGCTTAACGAAACTCAATGTAGAAACGAACGGGAAGGGCACGACTTCCAGTCGTGCCATTAAGCCTAAGAAAGAAGTTCGGCTTCAGCCGCTGAGGGCCACGGATCCAACTTAAATCCGGGAAACGCCGAGCAATAACGAAACTGGGACGCCTCCGCAACCAATTTCCTTTCGACTGGATTCTGATGGATGTATATACGATGATGTACGAAGTCCTCTGCGTCTCGGATGCGATGGTCGGTAAATCCCCGTTCCCAGATTTCCATTGGGCTTCGCAACTGGTCTTTCACGGCGTGAGAGTAGCCGCCTTTGATGAATTGCATCGTTCGTTCCAGCGGTATCCCTACCGGAGTCAGCAGCAGATGAAAATGCTCGGGCATGAGGACAAACGCGTGAAGTTGGAGCTTTCCTTGGCGGCGATAGGAGTAGAGCGTTTTGAGGAAGAGGCGGGCCATTGGTTCGGCTACGAACAGGCTCCTTCTTTGCCAGGTGGTCGATGTTACAAAATAAGTGCCCGGCGGTGAAACGGCGCGCGTCGGTTTCAAGAGCTCACCTCGGCGGCTGAAGCCGCGTCGATTCTTGGCATTTATGGCACGACTGAAAGTCGTGCCCTTCCCGTTCGTGGCAGAACTTGAAATCTTGCCTGCTCATGTCGCGCCTGCCGGGATGCCAATCTTCCAATCATGCCTCTCGCGCTTGATGAAGGCTGTGACCGCGGCCACAACAGATTTGTTCACTTAATTTGGGTGCGTAGTTCTCCCCTTGCGGCCGTTACAAACCGTGCACCTAGTTTGCAGGGCGATCCAGATCAGCGTCGCTGGGTCGCGACTTCCATCGGCTCGGGCTCCAGCTTGGCGGTGAAGTGGCGGAGGAATGGGGCTTGGTAGCTTAGCTTCATGCCGTGAATCTGGTCGCGCTTCTTCCAGACTTCCAGGATGATTTCCACCACATAGTCGATGTGGCTCTGGGTGTACACGCGGCGCGGAATGGCCAGGCGCACCAGATCCATCTTTGCGGCGGCTCCGAACATGAGCGTGCCGATTTCTACCGAGCGGATGCCGCCTTCGAGATAGAGTTCGTTGGCCAGGGCTACGGCGGGAAAGCGATCGGGCGGGATGTGGGGCAGGAAGGCGCGGGCGTCGATGTAGATGGCGTGGCCTCCGGGTGGCTGCACGATGGGCACTCCCTGCTCGGCTATGTGGTTGCCGAGGTAGGCGGTGGAGACGATGCGGTACTCGAGATAGTCCTGGTGCAGGGCTTCCTGCAAGCCTACGGCTATGGCTTCCAGGTCGCGGCCGGCCAGGCCTCCGTAGGTGGGATAGCCCTCGGTGAGAATGAGCAGGTTCTTTTCCTGCTGGGCCAGCAGATCGTCGTTGGTGCAGAGGAATCCTCCGATGTTGGCCATGCCGTCTTTTTTGGCGGACATGGTGCAGCCGTCGCCGTAGCTGAACATTTCCTGGGCGATCTCTTTCGGCGATTTCTGTTCGTAACCTTTTTCGCGAATCTTGATGAAGTAGGAATTCTCGGCAAAACGGCAGGCGTCGAAGTAGAGCGGGATGCGATGCTTGCGGCAGACTGCGATCACGGCTTTGACATTCTCCATGGAGACGGGCTGGCCGCCGCCGGAGTTGTTGGTCACGGTCAGCATGACCAAGGGCACGCGTTCGCGGCCTACTTTCTGGATCAGAGTTTCGAGCGCGGCTACGTCCATGTTGCCTTTGAAGGGATGCTGCAGGCTGGGTTGGCGGCCTTCGGGGATGACGAGATCGACGGCTTCGGCGCCGACGAATTCTACGTTGGCGCGGGTGGTATCGAAGTGCGTGTTGTTGGGGACGACATCGCCTTTTTTGCACATCACGTTGAACAGAATGCGCTCGGCGGCGCGGCCCTGGTGGGTGGGGATGACGTGCTTGTAGCCGAAGATATCCTGCACGGAGTCGCGGAACCGATCGAAACTGCGGCTGCCGGCGTAGCTTTCGTCGCCTTCCATGATGGCTGCCCACTGGTGGGTGGACATGGCTCCGGTGCCGGAATCGGTGAGCAGATCGATGAGGACATCGTCGGCGGGCAGGAGAAAAAGGTTGTAGTTGGCGGCGCGGAGCAGTTGCTCGCGCTGCGGGCGGGTTGTCCGGCGAATGGGTTCGACGCTTTTGATGCGGAACGGTTCGATGATGGTTCGGGGCATCTTGGGTTCTCGTTCTCTCTTTGCTTGTTTTACGACACACCTTTTGGCTGCGGGATGTCAAGGCTGAGATCACGGGGATGAGAACTGGCCTCTTGTGCTGCAGGCATTTGGCGGGCGAGGGCGCCCGCCCTACACGATCAGACTTTGACTGAGTCGCGGTGCTCGGCGGGGACGTAGTTTACGGCGGCGGTACGGTCGAGTTTGTCCCAGGCGAAGGGGCGGCCCTGGATGGCACGCTTCAACGTGCGGAACAGGACGATGGAAAAGACCTGGCGATAGGCGAAGCGCTGCAACCACACTTGGCTTAGCAGCCAGGCATCTTCGCGGGCTTCGGGTTGGCGGCGCTCGAGGGCGAAGGCGATTGACGAAGCGATGAAATCGATCACCAGGAACGCCACGAAAAAGATCAGGAGACGCTGGAAGCTGGCGGGATCGGTGGTGTCGGGATGGAAGTGTTTTTGGATGAAGTACCAGATCACGCCTACGGCAAACATCAGGTCGATGAAGGGCGAGACCAGCGGGAGCAAGATCTGGAAAATCAGGATGTTGGGAAGCGCGACGAATCCTAAAGCACCCTTGCGCGCGAAAACCGCGCGATGCTTGAAGACGGCCTGCAGAATTCCAAAGGACCAGCGGAAGCGCTGCCGCATGAGGGCGTTGGCGCTGGTTGGAGCCTCGGTGAAGGCGAGCGCCCGGTCTTCGTATTGCACGCGATAGCCGTTGCGCAGCAGAGCCATGGTGAGATCGGCGTCTTCGGCTACGGTGTCCACATGGTAGCCACCGGCTTCGCGAACGGGCGCTACGCGCCAGGCTCCAATTGCGCCCGGAACCACGCTTACCGCGCCCATGGTATTGAGGGCGCGGCGCTCGAAATTCTGGCTGGTGATGTATTCGAGGGCCTGCCAGCGCGTCCAGAGATTTACCCGGTTGCCCACTTTGGCGTTGCCGGCCACGGCTGCAACTTTCGGATTGAGGAAATGGGGTACGAGGCGGGCGATGGCATCGGGAGCGATGATGGTATCGGCGTCGATGCCGACGAAGAGTTCGGCGTCGCGAATGTGTTCGAGTCCAAAGTTCAGGGCTTCGGCCTTGCCGCCGTTGGGCTTGGTGAGAATCAAGACTCGTCCGGCGGCTTCTTCGGCGGCAAAGGCGCGGCGGGCGATTTCCAGAGTGCGATCCTTGGAACCGTCGTCGATGACGATCACGCGCAAATTGGGATAGTCGGAATCGAGTGCGCCCTGGACGGTGCGCTCGATGACCTTCTCCTCGTTATAGGCGGGAATGAGAACCGCGACCCTGGGGCGGTAGGCCGCGATCTGCGCGGGCGTTCCATAGACATGGGAGCGGAGCCGGTCATAGATGGCGAGGACGCCGACCGAAACCAGGCGCCCGGTCATCAAGATGTCACCCAGGAAAAAGATCGACGCGATGGCCGCCATGGTCGCGCTGAAAAGCCAGAAGCCGATCCAATTCAGGCGCGCGGACCAATACTCGTTGGACGGCAGCGGCGGCATGACGTCGGCTTTGGTTTTGCCCATCAACTTGTACACGGGGACGAAATCAAAGCCGCGGGCGCGGGCGCCGTCAATGATCAGCGGGAGGGCCTGTACGGTTCTTTCCCGGTTGCCGCCGCCATCGTGCATGAGAATGATGTTGCCGCACTGCATCTGGTCATTCGGTTGGCAGGGTGGCAAGTGGTCGAGCACGCGAGCGGCGATTTGTTGCGGTGAGAGTGCGGGCTCGTCGTTCCAGTCCTTGGTGTCGATCTTGTTGCCGATGGTGATGTAGCCCAGGCTTTGCGTGAGTTCGAGCGGCCGCACCTGGTCTTCGGTGTCGGGTTCGGCATCGACGGAGTAGGGCGGACGAAAGAGCATGGTGCGAATGCCCAGGCGGCTGGCGAATAGGCGCTCGGTAAGGTTCAGCTCCACCTTCATGTAGCCGGTGCCGATGGAGCTGATATCGGGATGCGTAAAGGTGTGGTTGCCGATTTCATGACCTTCACGGTAAATGCGTTGCGTCAGGCCGCTGAACTTCTCGGCCTGGATTCCGATTAGGAAAAACGATCCGGGCACGCGCTTGCTTTTGAGGATATCGAGAATCTTCGGGGTCCACTGCGGATCGGGACCGTCGTCGAAAGTCATGGCGAGCTGGTTCTTGCTGGCGCCGTAGCGCGCGACGCGATAGGGCTCGGGCAGACTCTTGAAGTCTTCGCCGTCGATGAGTCCGGTCTGCTTGTCGATGGTCAGGTCGCGTTCGCCGTTGGTGGGTCGCGCCTCGATGTGCAGGATTTCGCCTTCGCCTTCCATATCGACATCCTGGCCGGGAAGGACGTCTTTCAATCGATCGGGAGCATTGGCTTCTCCGGGCGTATCCCATACCCGCCACAGGGAGCGGTCTTCGGCGCCCAGCCTCCACAAGGCGAAGGTCTGGATGCCGAGCGTCTGGGCGGCGCGCATTTCGTTCAGGGCAGTCACCGCATCGAGGAACCAGACATCGTGGCGGAAGTTAGCGTCGTCGCGGTAGCTGAAGTGCGGGTTGAGCGCGTCGCCGTCGAAATCAACGTCTTCTTCGGAGTCGCGGGACCCGATCCAGGCTTCCTGCACGGAAACGCTCTTGTCGGCTAGTCCGGGCGGCAGCTTGCCTTTTTTCGGGCGCTCGACCCAATCGTAGCCGTAGTTGCCGATGGCGCAGATGAGCTTCTCTTTGGGTATCTCCTGGATGGCGGATTCAAGATTCGACGTGAACCAATCCTGGGAAGCGACGGGGCCCGGGGTTCCTCCGGGGAAATGCTCGTCGTAGTTCATGATGACCACGCCATCGACGGCGGATGAAATGGCCTTGTAGTTGTAGTCTTCGTTGCGCACCTGAACGCTGACGTAGAGCTTCATCCCTTTGGCGTGCAGGTCGGAGGAGAGCTCGTTGAGCAGCGCCACGTATCCGGGTTGCGCCTTCTTGGGAAACGATTCGAAGTCGATCATCAAACCGCGGTAGCGATCGGTGGCAAGAAAAAGGGCGACCTCGCGTCGAAAGCGGGCGCGGGCCTGCGGACTATTCAGGAAGCCGCCGATGCCCGGAATAAAGTCGGTGCCATCGAAGTTCTGCACCACGGGAAAGACTTCCAGGTTGGTGCCTTCGGTCTTCAGAAAGGGCATCACCTTGTTGTCGACGGGATGGACAGTTTGTCCGCGGACTACGTCGAACATGGTGTTGGTTTCGGGGTCGGAGGCTTGCAGATGGCCATCGGGAGTAAGCACCTGCAGCCAGGTGGGAAAGAGCAAGTCGATCTGGCGGGCGTACTCGCGCAAGGAGGAGAAACTGGCCGCATCCCAGGAAACGTAGAATGCGGCGCGCACCCCTTGCGCGGAGTTCAGGGTGAGTTGCGAAGGGGCTTTACGGGATTGGTGGCGGTGTCCGGTGCGGGCCAAAGTGGCGAGGCGGCGTTTCTCGCGGGCCTTGGCCTTTTCCTTTTCTTTCAGAGCGTGGTAGGGGCGCTTTTCCGTGAGCCAGGAAAGGTCGGGGAGAGGCTCGCTGCGCAGGGCGCTGTAGATGAAAAAAATGACCAGAAAAGAAAAAGCCAGGGCCGCCACGTCGACGAAGCGGCGAATCCGCCGCCAGCGCGCTTGCAAGGGATCGTAGAAAACCTGTTTGGCCATCTGGTTGTGGTCCCTTCATCCTAAGGTGCGCGCCGCAGGGGGTCAAACCGAGCGGTGGGGTGGCAGAGCCCGCTCACGTCGTATCCCCCAGCGAGGTTGAAGAGTGTGAGAGTGAGGGCTCAGTCGTCCCTCCGGGACTTGCTCAATACTCTCCACTTTTCCCGGCGCTGAAGCGCCGGGCTATTGGCAGACGCCCCTCCGGGGCTGGATTCCCGGGCGGCACGGAACCAGGACGGAAACCGGACGGAAAGCCGTCAGTACGGAAAGCCGTCAGTAACGGAAAGGCGTCAGTATTTGCTAAGATTTGAGAAGCCAGTGTCGATCACTCCCATCGAACTTTCCGACAAAAAAGGCGCGGCCGAATTCCGTGCCGCTCCCGCTGAAGGCGTGCTGCGCTCCACCGCGCGCTACCTGCTCCGGACCGAGGTACATACTTTTGCCTTCTCGGTTGCCGCCAACTCCATTCTGTCGTTCTTCCCGTTTCTGCTGTTGCTGATGACGCTGATCCGGTACGTTTTCCATTCCCAGGTGATGTATGGCGTGGTCGAGAACCTGTTGCGCGACTATCTTCCGACCGGCCAGGAGTTCGTAATCCGGAACCTGAACGCGCTGGTTAGTGCGCACCATCGGGCGCAAGTGTTCTCGCTGGCCATGCTGCTGATAACTTCCACTGGAATCTTTCTGCCGCTGGAAGTTGCGCTGAACCGGGTCTGGGGATTTCGTAACAACCGCTCTTATCTGCGGAATCAGTTGATGTCGCTGGGGCTGGTGTTTGCCTGCGGATCGCTCGCCCTGCTCTCAGTGGGATTGACCGCCGGAAACGTTGCCATCTTGAACAGCGCGCTACACGGCTACGGCGCCTGGTATGTGAAGCTGGTGGGCTTTGTGACCATGAAGATCTTTTCGATTTTGGCCAGCATCGCCATTTTCTTTCTTGTCTACTGGCTGTTGCCGAATGGGAAGGTGCCGGCGCGGGGAGTGCTGCCGGCGGCGGTGCTGATGGGATTGCTCTCCGAGGCGCTGAAATACGCATATATCTTCGCCCTGCCGCGGCTGAATTTCGCGGAGGTGTATGGGCCGTTCGCCATCTCGGTCAGCCTGATGTTCTGGGCGTTTCTGTCGGGGATGCTGCTGCTGACGGGGGCGCATCTGTCGGCGCGGAGGATACTGCGGGGCTGAACTTTCCCGAATTGTCCTCATTGAACGCGGGGCGCCCCCTTACACTATTTTTTACTACTGCGCGGTTTCGGTAAAGACAGCGGGGTTGGCTACTCCGGTGGCGGTGGCGGTAATAGTAACAGTACCGGCGACCGGCGGGAGCGTATAGAGTTGGGTTGCCTTTCCAGTGGTGCCGGTGACGACGGGATTGGCGTTGGAGAAAGTGCCTCCGGCACCGCCGTCGGAAAAGGTGACGCTATTGCCGGAAACGGGGTTGCCGTACTGGTCGGTCACGAGCACGGTGAGGGCATAGAGCAATTGCGTTCCGGCAGCAGCAGATTGATTGTTGCCGCTGGTGATCGCGATGTTGGCGGCGGGTCCGGCGACGCAGTGCTCGGCGAAGTTAACGTTTTTGAGCCCCGCGGTCGAGGCGGTAATGATGACCTTCTCCGCTTTTACTCCCGTCGTGTACTGTGCCGCAGCAGTTCCAGTCGAACCGGTGACGACCGAAGTGGCAACGAAAGTCCCGCCCGCGCCGTTATCGGTGAAGTTCACGGTCACTCCCGGCACACCGAAACCGTTAGCGTCCATCACCTTCACAACCAAAGGCAACGCCAGCGGCGTGAGCGGCGCGGCCGATTGATTGTTCCCGGAAACCGAGGTCATCTTCGCCGGGGGACCGACGGCGCTGGTTTCACTGAACACCGCGCTGACATAACCAAGACTCAAGCAAGTGATGGTCACGGCATGCGGCTTGGGGGGAAGCTGGTAACTGAAAGTGATGGTTCCTGTCGCATCCGTCGTCAGTTGAATTGGGCTGGGGTAGAACACCCCTCCCACTCCGAACAGCCCACCCACTCCGCCGTCCTTGCAGGTCACAACCACGCCGGCCAGCGGACCAAAACCGTAGTAATCGGTCGCCACCACACTCAGCGCTACCGGCAAAACCGTTTTTTCCATCGCGGTTTGGTTATTGCCCGTCCCTACCGATAGCGCCGGCAGGAGCCCATACACCGCCAGAGCCGCCGTTCCGCCGATATACACTTTGCCGTTGGAGATGGTTGGAGTCACGAAGCGGGCGACGGAAACCATTTTGTCCCGTCCATTCGGCGCTTGGGTGCTGTCGTAGAACTTGTTCGCGAGGTTGGTGGCATCGAAGGCGAACAAGGCCGGAGTGGTGTGCCGGAGCGCCCAAAGGATTGCACTGCTGTTCCCATTGGCAGTCATCGAGGTGGAAGCCGGACCGGCGCCGGTAAAAGCGATGGTGGTTTGAGAAACCGGCTGTTGCGTGAGAAGTCCGTTCACCAGAGAGAACTGCTTGATATAGTCCCCGTCTCCGGCCACATATACGCTGTTGTTCCAGTACGAAGGGACGCCCGTCAGTTCACTTACCACTGCGGCGGGAATGGACTGGACGACGCTGTCGCTAACCGGGCTGAACTGCCCCAGGTTATCGCGGTTAATCAGGTAGAGCGTGCCCTGCTTTCCTCCCTCTACCAGTTCGTGCGCGTTGAGGCCGGGTTGGTCCGGTAGAACCAGCGGACCTGCCGAACCCAGGTCCAGATCCTGTTGCCGGAGTTGCTGTTGGTTATAAGGGGTGAAGAAGTCTTGCATGCCGAAAACATTCCCGTTCCATCCCAGCTTCAGGACGCTGTCGCCAAAGTCGTTGGCGTCAAAGGTCCCGTTCGCGGTGGCCACGTAAACGTATCCGTCCGCGTCCGCCGCCGGACCACTTCCGCCTTGCCAGATCGAACCCGCAGTCCCATCGGGAGTCACCAGGAAAGCGGACTCCTGTTGCAGAGTTTGCGAGTTGTAGGCGAAAAGCCAGCCGTTGTACGGGTATACGTCGCAACCATTTCCGCCAAAACCAATGTAGACCACACCGTTTTGCAGCAGCAACGCGGGACGCTGCATTTGAATGATGGGATTGAAAGTTCCCCGTCCGTCGGTGGACGGCGCGGTGCCGGTAATGATCACCGGCCCTCCCAGAAGTTCGTTGCCGGTGGTGAGGTCCAGAGCATGCAGGCTGAAGTTGCGCACCCCGTTGTTCAGCGTCTTGGCCACCACGTAGAGCGTGGTCTTGCCCGGATCGATCACCGGCGTGCCCATGATCCCGATTTCGGTGAAGTGGATTCCGCTACAACCGTAGTCGGAAATCGGATCGCTGGTTCCGCCATCGTTCAGGCTCACCGACCACAACGGAGAGACGTTGTTGCCCTGCGTGCTATCGGCATCAAAGGCGTACACGGTGTTGTGCTGGGTGGCGACGTAAACCACGTTGTGCACCTGGCCGTCGTTCATCAGAACATTGCTGGCATAAAGCGGTTGCCCGACGATGATGCCATCGACACTCCGCGTGAAAAGCTTCCCGAACTTACTCACCGTGACGTTCGCAGGGGTCAGCAGGGTCTCCTGCGAATTCAGGCCCGAGCGCGTGTTGTCGTTGTGCTGGGTCAACACATCGTTCTGCCCCCAGACCAGAGAAAAGCCCAGGAAGAAGACGAAGCAAAAGACGGCCAACGTTGTAACCGGCCGTGGGCGCGGCATTCGGCTCGCTCCTCGACGATTCACCGTTTCAACATTCCGATTTTGCAACAGGGCAGACACATCTCGGTCGGGCATTCTATTCCTCACCCCATGGAGATCGTCTTTGAAACCATCGACCTCGTGGGCCATTTCCTCAATGGGCGCGCACACGATCTCACCGTAATTACGGCACTTGGCTGCTCAGCAGATTCAAAAGGGGGAAGGGACTTCTATCGGACCGAGCCCATTTTCCCATACCAGCCGCCGAACGGCAACCACGAAATCGCGGCTCATCCAGCTTTCGCGGTAGCCCCGAAAACCGCTATCAACGCGGGGTTGCGCCACGATCGATCATTGTTTCCATCGAGTTGCGGACTGCGGAAATGTCTTTTCCAGGAAACCGAAGACCCGGCTGGGCTGGACGCGGAACATCGGTTCTCCCATGCTGCGCGGGTCCATTTTGTATTTTTTCTTGTAGGCGGCCGCGACGCGCTCCAGCACTGCCGCATCCTCGGCTGGAGTCGCCAGTCCCTCAATGATCACAGCCTCTTGGCCGTTGTCGTTTGCAATCGTGCACGCCGGATTGGCGGCGAGGTTTTGACCTTTGCGGGATTTGCGTCCGGTGGAGAAGAAGAAGGCATCGTCGAGCCACAC
>JBGPFV010000056.1:0-10189 GCA_041483535.1 Terriglobia bacterium
GATACGAACTTTAGATACGAACTTTACTTGCACCACGGCCGCTTGCGGAGGGCGCGTTTCTACTGCAGTTTCGCGTATTCCGCCTTGGCTTCGTGGAGCAGGGGGACATCAGGGTCGGCGTCTTTCCAGTCGGCGAGGAAGTTTTGATAAGCAATGCGGGCCTTGGCGATGTCGCCCTGCTTCTGATAGACCCGGCCCAGTTCCAGTTGCGCGGCCACCACCAAGACGTCGGGGCCATGTGTTTTCAACTCGAGGATCTTTTGGAAATCCTGCTGTGCTTCGGCCAGGCGTCCGGCCTGCAGGTAGGCCAAACCGCGGCCGAAGAAAACACCGGTGCTGGCGCGGGCGTAGAGGGCGGCGGTATTTTCGAGATCGATGGCCTTGGCGGGATCGGCTTTGCCAGGATTGGCGGGGAATAGATAGGCGATGGCGCGAATCGTGGGAACGGCGACGTTTTGGGCGATGGTATCGTTCGGACGGGTGCGCTGGATCTGGTCGGCGATGCCGAGCGCCTTCTGTCCCTGGCCGGCGAGCGCGAGGGCGATGGCGCCATTCCACTGCACATCTAATGTCTGGGAGGATGCGAGCGCCGCATTGGCTTCGCTGATGGCTTCACTTTTGTTTCCAACAAAAGCCTCGAAGCCGGCCAACTCGGATTCCACTTTGGCGCGGCCTTGCAGGTGGAGGCGATCGAAGGCATTTTCGACCTGGCGTGAGAATTCCCGGGCTTGGCGCACTTGGCCGCGCGTCTTGGCGAGTTCGGCGCGGAACGCGAGAGCGGCCAACTCTCCATCGGGGGTTGCGGAAGCAAGCTGCAGTTCCTTCTCCATGTCAGCGTGTTTGCCTTCGCACCAGTCCAACGACGCCAGCCCTACACGGAAGCCCGCAGCCGATACCTTGTGCTGGAGTGCGGCATGGATGGTGGCGCGTGCCTCCTCGATCCGGTTGAGTCCGGCGTAAGCTTGAGCGGCATTGTCATAGCCGCTCACCAGGTCGGGATCGAGCTCGACAGCGCGCTTCGCGTTCTCCAGCGCGTTATCGGATTGTCCGAGCTGGTTATAGATCGCCGCCAGATTGTTGAAGGGGATGGGATCCCGCGGGTAGGTCTGGCGATAGAGTTCGTAGGCGGTAATGCCTTTGTCGAGTTGGCCGCCGTCGGCGTAATAGTGGGACATGATATAGAGCTTCTCGCGCTCGCTGGCACGGTCGCGAAGCTCGAAGGCCTTCTGGCGGTTTTGCTCCGACAGTTCGGTCTGCCCCAGGTTGCTGTAAACCGTGCCGAGTCGAGCGTAGGCCATGGCGAAATTGGGATCGATCTCGATGGCGCGCTGATAGTCGGGAAGCGCCGCCAGTTCGTCGCCCATGTTGTGCTTGGCGTCTCCCAAGCTGAACGTCTTCAGCGCGTCGAGCGATGAAGTGGTGGCTTGGGAAAGCGACATGTCGTATTTCTGCACCATGGAGAGCGACTCGCCGAGTTGCCCCCGCAGTTTGCTGGCGGCGCCGTGCAGCGCATTCAGCACGTCTTCTTTTCGTTCGGCCTGCGTCTGCTGGCGTCCGAGCGAATCGCCGGAGGAAACATTGGTCGCTTCCAGAGTGATGACGTACTGGCCACCGACGCTATCGATGCTGCCGTTGAGCATGGCCTTGATGCCATCGCGCTGACAGATTTCGCGGCCGACATCGCTGGTGATGCGGTCGCCGGGGCTGCGGCCCATGAACTGCAACGTCTGGCGGATTTTCTGTTCGGAGAAAACGTTCAAATACGGGGATTGCCCCAGATCGACGGCCAGCGCTTTCTTGAGCGTGCCATCGAAGACGGGGTCGGCGGTGGTGTTTACGAAGTCGGCAATCAGGATCGAATCTTTTTCGGTGAGCGCGTGGCCGCGCTTGAGAAGCACAAAGCCGACGCCGGCGGCGACCAGGGCGACGATCAGTGCCGGAATCAGCCACCGCGGCAGCTTGCGGGTTGGCGCCGGGGTTTTGCGCAGCGGCGAACTGGACGAAGCTGCGGCCAGCATCGTGCCCGACTCGGAGTCGCGTTTGAGGCGCTTCAAGTCGGAGCGCACCTCAGCCGCGCTCTGGTAGCGCAGGTCGCGGTCTTTTTCCAGCAGCTTGTTCAAGATCACTTCAAATTGCGGAGGCAAGTCGGGGTTCAGGCGAAGCGGCGGTGCCGGGGGACGATTCAGAATGGCGTCGAAAATAACGGCGGACGTGTCTCCGCGGAAAGGCAGAACGCCGGTGGACATCTCGTAGAGCACGGCGCCCAGCGAGAACAGATCCGTCCGGGCATCGAGATCCTTGCCCCGCGCCTGCTCCGGAGACATGTAGGCCACGGTGCCAACGGTCGATCCCGGGCTGGTCAGGAAAGGCTCGTCCACGGTCGCAGCGGAGCCGATGGTGGCGGCGGACAAAACGGAAGGCTTGGCGGTGCGCTTGGCCAATCCGAAATCGAGGATCTTGGCCTGGTTGCGACTGGTCACGAAAATGTTGGCCGGTTTGATGTCGCGGTGGATGATTCCCTTGACATGGGCGGCGTCGAGGGCGTCGGCAATCTGCGTGCCGAGATTGAGCAATTGCTCAAGGTCCATGGGCTGACCGTGAATGCGGTTTTTGAGGGTTTCGCCTTCCAGCAACTCCATGGCGATGAAGTGGCGCCCGCTGTCTTCGGCAACCTCGTAGATGGTGCAGATATTCGGGTGGTTCAACGCGGAGGCGGCACGAGCTTCGCGCTGAAAACGGTCGAGCGCGAGCGCATCTTTTTCCGTCTCGGAAGGCAGGAATTTAAGCGCGACACGGCGGCCCAGGTTGAGGTCCTCGGCTTCGTACACCACGCCCATCCCTCCACCACCCAACTGCGAGAGAACGCGGTAGTGCGAGAACGTCTGGCCGATCATTCCGGGAAACACTCCTGGGAGAGAGTCACTCATGTTAGGCCCGCAGCTTCTGGCAAGTCAAACCTACCGGCTCTTGGGTTATACGATGCGGCGGGTGGGGAAGTTCAGGCTTCGCCGTGGCGGTGCTTGGCCCTGTATTTTCTTTGGCTTAAGGCTTGTATCTCCAGGCTCGGAGGGTGCACAGCGGCCCCAAGGTCATGGTCTCCCCATTACGGAAGTTTACCTCCAAATATCCGAATGCTTTCCTGCCGGTCCCGTGCCTGCTATCAATAAGTGTTCCCTCTTTTTCCCCTGGGAACTGCAGTCCCCGTTCCCCGGGGAGGAGTTTGCCTGACAGTGAAAACTCGTCCGCTATCGTGGAGGGAAATGAGGGCGGCGACTGTCTTCTTTGTCGCCGTGGTGGTGCTTTGCGGGACGGTCGTCCTGTCCTTAGCGGTCTTGCAGGGCAGGAGTGAGAATCCGCTCAAATTCACCTGTTATCTGGTAATTGCGCTGGCGGCCTCAAGGCTCAAAGTGGATCTGCCCGGTATTGCCGGGACGATGTCAGTGAACTTTCTCTTCCTGCTGTTGGGCGTGCTGGAACTGAGCTTGTCGGAAGCCATGGTGCTGGGTTGCGCCGCGGCAGTGGTGCAATCCCTGGGCGAGCATCCGATCCCGCTTCAGGTCGCCTTCAACGTTTGCTCGACCGCCCTGGCCGTGGCGGTGACGTTTGCCACCTATCACTACACCTTGTCGCGTTACCCGATGGGGAATCCGACTACGATGTTGTTGTTGGCGACGTGCGTTTACTTCGTGGCCAACACAGTTCCGCTGGCTTCGGTCATCTCGTTGACGGAGCGCCGGTCGCTGCGAAAGATCTGGTCAGACTGCTACTTCTGGAGCTTTCCCTACTACCTGGTGGGTGCGGGCGTGGCCGGCATGATGAGCTGGCTGCACGGTTTCACCGACTGGCAAACGTCGTTGCTGACCCTTCCGGTGATGTACCTCATCTATCGTTCCTACGGCCTTTACCTGGGCAAACTGGAGGACGAGAAGCGGCACGTGGAAGAGATCGCCGACTTGCACATGCGCACGATCGAGGCCCTGGCGCTCGCCATCGAGGCCAAGGACCATACCACCCACGACCATTTGCAGAGAGTTCGCGTTTACGCCGTCGAGGTGGCGAAGGAACTCAAGATTGACCGGGAGGGAATGGATGCCCTGCAGGCGGCAGCCTTGTTGCATGACATCGGCAAGCTGGCGATTCCCGAGCACATCATCTCGAAACCGGGGCGCCTGACGCCGGAAGAATTCGAGAAAATGAAGATCCATCCGCTGGTGGGAGCGGAAATTCTGGAACGGGTGCGCTTTCCCTACCCGGTGGTGCCCATCGTGCGTGCCCATCACGAAAAGTTCGACGGGACAGGCTATCCGCGGGGCTTGCGCGGCATCGAGATTCCGATTGGCGCCCGCATTCTGGCGGCGGTGGATTTTCTGGACGCGCTGGCTTCGGACCGGCAATATCGGCGGGCGCTGCCCTTGCAGGAAGCCATGGCGCGGTTGTCGGAGGAATCGGGGAAATCGTTCGATCCGCAAGTGGTCAGCGTGCTCGAACGAAGATACGTGGAACTGGAACAACTGGTCCACAAACGCATGGACAGCTTGAGTGGGGAGAAATTGTCGACGGAAGTCAAAGACAAAGACAAAGACAAAGACGCGGGGGTGGAGCGGGACATCAAGCCAGCAGCCGGTTACGAGGCGCAAGGACCGCGACAATCGCCGGAGCGCAACTTTCTGGGTTCGATCGCGGCGGCGCGTCAGGAAGCGCAGACTCTTTTCGAACTCAGCCAGGATCTGGGGGCTTCGCTCAGTCTGGGAGAAACGCTTTCGGTATTTGCCATGAAGCTGCGGCACGCGATTTCCTACGATGCGATTGCCATTTACGTGCGTCACGGCGATGAACTGGTGCCGGAATATGTGAATGGCGACAACTTCCGGCTGTTCGCGTCGCTGCGCATTCCCATCGGACAAGGGCTGTCGGGGTGGGTCGCGCAAAACCTCAAGCCGATTCTGAATGGCAATCCGTCGGTCGAGCCCGGGTATCTGAACGATGCTTCGAAGTACAGCACCCTGACGTCGGCGTTGGCCGTGCCCCTGGAGGGCTTGCAGGGCGTGGTCGGCGTGGTGGCGCTGTACCACGCGGAAAAGGATTTCTTTAGCTCCGACCACCTGCGCATTCTGCTGGCGGTAAGTTCCAGGATGGCGCTCGCCATCGAGAACGCGATGAAGTACGAGCAGGCGGAGAATTCGGCGGTGACCGATTACCTCACCGGGCTTCCCAATGCGCGCTCGCTATTTATGCAACTCGATCGCGAACTGGCGCGCTGCAAACGCGACAACAAAACGCTGACCGTGATGGTTGCCGACATGAACGGCTTCAAGCAGATCAACGACCGCTTCGGGCACCTGGAAGGAAACCGCGTGCTGCGGTTGTTCGCGCACACCCTGAAGGAAACCAGCCGTGAGTACGATTATGTCGCGCGCATGGGCGGCGACGAATTCGTGGTCATCGCTCCCGGACTGACGCCCGAGGCCGCCGCGCGCAAGGCGGAACAGATGCGAGACCTGGCCCGACAGGCGGGAAAGGAAGTCTGTAACGAGGACATTCTATCGCTAAGCGTCGGCAAATCCGTGTATCCCGAGGATGGGATGGATGCCGAGAAGCTGCTCTCTGAAGCCGACAAGCGCATGTATCTGCAAAAACAGAGTCGGGCGACGCAGAAGAACCGGCGTCAGTATCCGCGGGTGCGGGGCCGGCTCACCACCGAAATCTTGGGAAACGGTCAGGAAGTGGCGATGCTGGGCATCGTTACCGACCTGAGCCTGGGTGGTTGCTATGTTGAAACCAGCGGTCTGCTGTTGCCCGGATCGCAATTGAAACTCACCTTCTCGCACGAACATACCCACGTTTCCATAGAATGCGAGGTGGTACGTCTGGACATGGGCATTGGATCGGCCCTCAAGTTCAGGGAAGCGACGCACGAGGTGCGTGCCGCCTTACAGCGCATCCTGGAGCAGTTGGCAAGCGCGGAAGCGGTAGTGGATTTGAAGCGCAGCCACAACGCTGCTGCCGCCAGCAAACTCTAGCAGGCTGCGGAAAAACTCCAGTTCAAGCAGGTTTTGGGAAGGGCACGAGTTTACTCGTGCCGTTAAGTCCTTGAGAATGTGTCCGCGCTTCAGCGCCCGAGGTCTGCTTTTTACGCCCTTCCTGAGTTTTTCCGCAGCCTGCTAGGGGACGTTCCCGCATTATGCGGGAACGGCGATCGGCCGAATCTGGATCAGCGGTGCGCTATGGTCCGATGCGGGGCGTGGTTTCGCCAGCCCTTGCTGCAACATGTTCGCCGTCGGCACGCCCGTCCGGTAGAACGACTTCTCGCAATCCGCGGTGGAAGGGCCCCGCATACTTCCTTCCATATAGGCCAGTCCCGGACAACGTGAGCAACTGGTGACGTGCGAGCACGACGAGCAGACGGTCAGGTCTTTGGCCTGGATGGAGCGAACCTCTTTCATTTGCGGGGAAAGGTTCCAGATATCCAAAAACTTCTGCCGCCGGATATTTCCCGTGGGCAGCGGAAACTGCACGCAGGGGAAGACATCGCCGTAGGGCGAAATGTAGCAGAAGGAATGGCCCGCGCTGCACGAGTAACCCTCAAGGTCCTCCTTCGAAGGCGGCTGGGGAGGAGCGCAGAACTCTTCCTGGCTGCTGACCAGCGCGGGATTGTGGAATATCTCTGGGAGTTCTTCCCCTGGAATGCGCAGCGACAGAACGGAGGTGTCGCCATCCATCATGGGCGTGATCGTGGGATCGAGCGTGTACTGCGCGCCGAGTTCAGCGGCCAGTTGTTGCACTCCGGCATGATCGGCGGAATTCGCCGTCATCAGCACATTGGCGATGGTCACGCGGAGCCCTTGTTGGCGTAAGAAGCGAATGGACTTGATGGTCCGCTCCAACGAGTGCGGCAGTTTGGTGATGGCATCGTGCACTTCGGGACGATGCGAGTAGACGCTGATCTGGATCGAGTCCACGTCCAGTTCACGAATTCTCCGCGCTTCCTTTTCGTGGATCATCACCGCGTTGGTCTTGATCTTGACGCTGAACATGAGACGCCGGGCGTGCTCGACAAGTTCAAAGAAGTCGCGGCGCATGAAGACCTCCCCGCCGCTGAAGGTGAGAAAGAAAACGCCGGCCTCGGCCAGTTGATCGAGCACGCCCTTGATTTCGGCGGTTGTCATCTCGCCGTGGTCGTCGTGGTCGAGATAACAATGCACGCAGCGCTCGTTGCAGCGATACGTGACATCCATATGCACGGCAATGGGCACGCCAAGATTAAAGGCCTTCTGGCCCACTTCGCTCATCAGGCTCATCGGGGGGTCTCCGAAGCCAGAGGTCGATTGGAAACGAGAAGAATCCCATGGCCAGAAAGCTCGGTGACGAATTGCTCGGCATCGGCCTGGGCCTGTTCGGGATCGACGTCAAACTGCTCGCATACCCGGTCGCGGACAATTTCCCGCAGTGGAGTGTGGCCGTCGGCCGCTTGAAAGATGGCGGTTGCGACCTCGTTCAGCGTGAAGAAGGTCGAATCGGCCGAGTTCATGACCATCATTTCACCGGCCAGCGCGCGCGCGGCAATGGCAGAACTGCGCGCTATGTAGATGCAATTCTCAGACATGCTCGGGCACCCCGTGGAAGTTCCGGATTTCGTCCCACACCCTGGCATCAGGATAGAACGTCAGGCGGCGAATGGGAACCCTGGCGACAAAATCGCAAGCGCTGGCGAAGAGCTTCTCCACCAGGCTTTTGTCCTCGGCGAAGAAAAGAATATTGCGCATGAGGCGGCGTACAGCGTCGGCAGATGGCAACTCCTCGACCCGGTTTTCCGGGCCCTGCTCCAGAAAAAACAGAGCCGAGACCGGGGCCGCGCAGTTCTCACCGGACTGGGCCAGCTCTCCGGCGAAAGGAGTGCCGAACGCCCGGTACCCGTGGTCGCTCGGGCGTACGTAGGAAATCTCGTCGGTAAGCAGGGTGATATCCCCTGGCGCCAGCCGCGTCATCGTGGTTTTTCCCGCGCCCGATACGCCCGAAAACAGATAAGCCCGGCCATCGCAAATGGCGCTGGCGGCGTGCAGCAGGAATCCGCCGCGCTCGGCAAGAATCAGGCTGTGCACGATGCGCAGCACCGAATCGAGGGAATACGGGTTGGCATTTTGCCGCACCCTGCCTTGTCCGGTGCGCGGGTCCCAGCGGGCGTGGAAGTCTCCGCGCTCGAGCAGCCACTCGTCACCCCGGCGGCGGACTCGAACGTCGTCGTCAGAAGCGGGCAAGGCGCTGGTGAGATCAAACTCCAGCTCAAACTCGGGACGCGAAGAACTCAGGAACCCGTCATAACGTTGGCGCAGCAGATCGAGAAAATGGGCGTCGGAAGTGGCGAGAGCAATCGGGATCCCTCCGATCTCGACACACGCGGACTGTCGTGGCGCGGCTGTCATTACGTTCCCAGCTCTGCCGGACTCACATCGGGACCGTGTTCCGGGTTTCGAAATCCGCGCGCCGAAGAATTCCCTCGGCAGTGAAGTCGCAGAGCAAGGCGGCGCGCCACGCCGCAATAGCAAAGCAGCATCCCCACCGCGCGAGACCACTTCGCGCCCAGCCATTTCGCGCTAACACCCCGGTGCGGAACTGCCGCACAGGTTGCAGAAAAACTCCGGTTCGCAGCAGGGTAGCGCTTCAGCGATACCGTAACTTCTTCGAAATCAGATGCCCCTTCAGGGGCTGGCCATTGAACCCTGCGCACGAACCGGCCGAGCAATGCTTCAGGAGGGAACACGGGGTCGGGGGAAGGCAGGGAATCGCCGCGCAGCAGGAAGCCGTTCGGCGCACAAGGAGCAACCAGGCGATGCAGAAAAAGCCGGCCGTCACGCAGTGCCAGCACGATCTCACCGGAGCGGACGTCTTCGGGCGCGCAGCCTTCGATCTCGACCACATCACCCGGCCAAAGAGTGGGCAGCATGCTCTCCCCGTGAACGCGCAGACGCAAATGGCCGCGGTCACGCAAAACGTCTGCGACCAAAGCTGAACGTTCCGTGCTCCAGCTAGAGCCCAACCCACTCACGGCGTTTTCCAGCGTCAGGAAACCTTCTTCGAGAACTTGCATCGGTTGATGCCTGAAAAGACTTTGCCGCACGACAGCGCCTGCACCTCGAACACCCGTTCGTAGCGGAATGCCGGCTTCTGGTAAAGTTTTTTTTCTTTACCCGCGTTGCCCAGTTCCTGCTGTTTCTTGTGAGAAGCCCGATCGTCGGTCATGGTTGGTCAAGTCAGTTGGTCGAATGCTGACCCATCCCCCAGTTTTGGCTAGAGTAAAGGCAGTGTACTACACGCCTTTCCCCGGTGCCAACACGACCAACCAGCACACCGGGGAGAGCGAATCAGCATGCTCAATAAAATGAAAGAGTTCCATTCTGGCGCGCTCGCCGCAAACTAAACGACAGGCCCGCAAGTGCCAGCGGAAGCAAGACCACGCCAAACCCGGCCAGCACCGCCAGGGTTCGAGTCATCGCGATCATGGATTGCCCTTCGATCAGCGCCCGGCGCATTCCGTCGATGGCATAAGTGAGAGGAACGGCCCGCGCCAGAAGTTCGAGCGGGCGGGGCAAGCTCTGGATCGGGAACATGGTTCCGCTCAGAAACCAGAGTCCGGAGCCGAGCAGCCACAGCACCGCCGAACCTTTCTGGAACGCAACCTGAAGCGTGGCGGCGGCGATCCCCAGGGCCAAGGCGATGGCCAGAGAAAAAACCAATACTGCCATGCACGAGAAAAAGTTGGCGTGGATCGATGCCCGGAAAACTGCCACTCCCGCGAAAAGATAGACCAGCAGATTGACCAGGTTTCCAGCAAAGGCGGAAATGGAGCTGAGGATCACCAGTTCAGACGGGGCGGTCGAGGTCGTCATCAGAACTTCCAGCGTTCCGGTCTGTTGTGCTTCCTGCACCGCGCTCAGAAAGGATTGCGCGCTCATTACGAAGAAAGTGTAAACGCCGGTACCCACCAGAAGGAAAGGAAAGTACTCGACGCCACCGGGTCGAAAGCCGGGGCCGATGGCGCGCGATAGAAAATAAAAGGCGGCGAGTTCCGTGAACACTCCGACCAGGGCCACGACGAAACCGCTGCGGTGGCGGACGGCCGTCAGCAGATCGCGCCGCAGGATGGCATGGAGTTTGTCGAGGGTCGAAGTCATAAATGATTTGTAATTTGTAA
>JBGPFV010000057.1:0-10151 GCA_041483535.1 Terriglobia bacterium
ACGATCAGCATCTGGTCGGAATCGTCACCCTGCAGAACCTAATGCACTCCATGTCGCTGTTGGCCGAAAGCCGCAAGTTGCGCCGGGAAGCGCTGGACGCCTAGGAAGGTCAGAGGTCAGATTGCAGAGGTTAAGATGCCAGGTTGTGCCACCTGGGTTCTAACCTCTGCAATCTGACCTCTGACCTCTTACCTGACCTTCGCATACACTTCCTGCGCCGCGCGCACCGCGCATCCAAACTCGACCGGATTCCCCGTCGCTTCAGCGATGACATGTTCGAGCGCGGCGAGCACTCCCACCGTGTCTAGATAATCGTAGTAGCCGATGTGGGCGATGCGGAATAGCTGTCCTTTCATCTCTGCCTGTCCGTTGGCTACGACCGCGCCAAACTGGTCGCGGAAGCGTTTGCAGATGGCCGTGGAATCGACGCCGGCCGGGGCAGCGACGGCAGTCAGCGCGGCCGCTGGCGAACTGGGTGCGAATAACTTCAGTCCCAGCGCTTCGACGCCGGCGCGCGTCATCGCCGCGCACAACTCGGCGTTTGCGATCAGCGCGTCGCGGCCCGCCGCCAGGTTCCCGTCCCCCATTTGACGCACGTAGTCGAGCGCGGCGGCCAGTCCGGCGAACAGAGAGGTCGCGGGTGTGTAGGCCGTCTCCGCCTTGGCGGCCGATTTGCGTTCCATGCGCAGATCGAAGTAATACCGCGGGGACTTCGCCTGCTCCATGCGCTGCCACGCCCGCTCGCCGATCGCGCCATAGGCTAATCCGGGCGGGATCATCAGCGCCTTTTGCGAGCCGCCGATGATGACGTCGATTCCCCAATCGTCGACGGCGAGACGCGTTGTGCCCAAGCCGGTGATGGCGTCAACCACAAGCAGAGTATCTAGCCGAGCATCCGACGAAGTCCGCACCAGGTTCGCGATCCCCTCCACGTCATGGCGCACGCCCGTGGAACTCTCGGTTGCTTGCATATAAACGCAGCGGACGGCGGGCGTCAGCTTGCGGTGCACTTCCTCGAGCGAAACAGTTTGGCCATAGGGGGCGCTCACCGTCTCCACGGAGCAGCCAAACGCCTTGGCCAACGAGACCCAGCGTTCGCCGAACTTGCCGGCGGTCAACACCAGCACGCGGTCGCCGGGAGAAGTCAGGTTCGAGACCGAGGCTTCCATGAACCCCGTGCCCGACGAGGACAGCACCAGCACGTCGTTCTTCGTGCCGATGAATTCCTTAACGTCGGCGAGCACGCGCGCGAACAGGGCGCGGAAATCGGCGGTGCGATGGTGCGCGCCATAGGAGGCCATCGCCAGTTGTGCGGCGGGCAGAAGGGGCGTTGGTCCGGGAGTGAAGAGTCTGTTTTTCTTGAGCATGGGAATCGAGGCCGGGACAACTCAACAGAATATGCGAAAGACGAAGGATTCGGAAAGCGCGGAGTGCGGAAGAAGGCTACGAACTTAGAGCTGCGGGTTGCGAGCAACCAGTTGTGTGGTGGCGGGGCTTTGCCCCGCCGGGACGGGGCGGAGCCCCGTCACCACACGAGTTAGCAGGTCGTAGCGTTCTATAATTCTCCCATGCCCCTAATCGACCAAATCCAGAAAGACATCGTGGCGGCCATGAAGGCGCGCGAAGAGCAGCGGCTCTCCTGCCTGCGCATGGTCAAGACCGCGCTCAAGAACAAAGAAGTCGACAAGATGGCACCGCTCGACGACAAGGAATCGCAGCAGGTGCTCTCCACCCTGATCAAGCAGCGCAAAGACTCGGTCGAACAGTTCACCAAGGGCGGACGCCAGGAGATGGCCGACAAGGAAGCCGCCGAAATCAAGCTGATCGAGACCTATCTGCCCAAGGCCGCTGGCGAGGAAGAAATCGTAGCCGGAGTCCGTGCGGCGATTGCGGAGATGACGCCCGCTCCTGCCATGAAAGACATGGGCACAGTGATGAAAGCCGCCATGGCCCGCTTCGCCGCGGCGGGGATGCGGGTGGATGGGAAGGTGGTTAGCGAGGCGGTGAAGAAGGAGTTGGCGGGGAAGTAGGGGATTACCAAGACTCACGTAGGGGCGGATGCATTCGTCCGCCCCCGTTGAGCGAAGCTCGACAAATTGTTGGCTGAGAGGAGGTCGTAGCCGATGAACTTCCCGTTGTTGCTGCCTCTCATTGTTACGGCGACGCTCGTAGTAGCCGGCTGGTACGCCGTGCACCGCCTTTCGATGAATCGCGACAGGAGAACAAGCGGCGTGAGCTTCGTATCCAATATCTCCTTGAGGCGTATCGAAGGCTCGAGAATTCTTCCAATCGACGCGATCTGAGTGCTTACGCCCGAGACCTTGAGTCGATGGCGAAAGATCAAGCGGCGTCATTGGACCCGCTGGTCGCCAATATCCGCTCCGACCTACGTCGGGAACTACGGCTGGAACCTCTTCCGGATCGCATTGTCATCTTTCGCCATGAGTCGAAGACGCGCTGAAAGCCTCGCTGCGCTCGGCTGCCCGGACGAATGCGTCCGGGCCTACGTGGGTCGTGGCGGCTCGTATGGGTTCGGGAAGGGGCGATGCCATAACCACTTATATTCCCGCCAGTCGCTGACGAGGCCACGTCGAATTGGATTCTCGAGGACATATATCACTTTGGCGTAATTGTCTTCGGCTGATCGCAACACGCGGTCGAACGACTCTTCTTGCCAGATAGCGCCATGGCACTCAAGGCGTTGGTTGATCTTGCGCGCTGTTGCTCCCTTGATCGCCTGCATGATTTCGAATAGCGGCATCACTCGGTGTCGCAGCTCGTCGATTCCTGGCGTGAGAATTAAGTGGGCGTGGTCGGGCATGACTACGGCGGCGTCCAAGTGATATCGAAGGGCGTCATCATGGCGAATCGAATCGAGCACGATGTCGCGCGCCCATTCCGGCAGGGTCCATCGGTTCTTGGTAACGAACGTGACGAAGTGTCGCTTACCATCTCGTTGCAGATGCGGCAGATTGCGCCGGTAAAACGTCATGAGCAAACCATGTAGGGGCGGGCGCATTCGTCCGCCCCGTCGAGCGAAGCTCGACAGAAGGCATCGCCAACCTGATCGAAATTAGAATGATCGCCGCCCCACTGTCGGTGACGCTTGGACATTAGCAGTGTGAGGTTTTCGGCAGAGGAGGTAAGATGCCTCGCTGCGCTCGGCCCGCCCGGACGAATGCGTCCGGGCCTACGTGGGTCTTGCTGCTACTTGGCTTTTTGCCACTCCCGATAGGCCTCGCTCTTCCCGATCCCGCGCTCTTTGGCAACTTTCTTCAGCGCGGCTTTTTCATCGGCCTTCTCTGCGGCCATGATTTCGCGCACGCGCTGGGCCACGCTTGCGCCCTCGGATGCGGACGGAGCTACCCCCTCTTCGGCTTTCGCGATCAGCAGCGTGATTTCGCCTTTGACGTCTCCGCGGGCTTTGAGTTGTTGGAGAATCTCCCCCGCACGACCGCGCAAGAATTCTTCGTGGATCTTCGTCACTTCGCGCGCGACCACGACGTGGCGGTCGTTCCCCAGAACCTCGACCACGTCGGCGAGCGTTTCCAGCAGGCGGTGCGGGGCTTCGTAGAACACCTGCGTACGCGGAGAATCTTTCACGCTCTCCAGCAGCTTGCGGCGCTGCCCGGATTTCGCCGGGAGGAAGCCGCTGAAGCGGAACGAATCGGTAGGCAGGCCGCTGGCCACCAACGCCGCCAGGAATGCCGACGCTCCGGGAATTGGGACGACCGGTACGTGATGCCGGATGGCCAGCGCGATCAGGCGGAATCCGGGGTCGGAGATGCCGGGCATGCCGGCGTCGGTCACGAGCGCGATCTTGGCTCCGCCTTCGAGATCGACGACCAGTTCGGCGGCTTTGGTCATCTCGTTGTGCTCGTGATAGCTGACGGTGCGCGTCTTGATACCATAATGGCTGAGCAGTTTCAGGGTCTGGCGCGTATCCTCGCAGGCGATCAGGTCGACTTCTTTGAGCACGCGCAAGGCGCGCAGGGTGATGTCTTCAAGGTTGCCGATGGGGGTCGCGACAAGATACAGCGACGGACCTCCTATCGCTGTGCCTGGTTCGGAGCTGTCGCCATTCTGCTTCTCTTCATTCTGCTTCTCTTCGCGCATGAAGCGAGTCTAGCAAGAAAAGCTTCACCACAGAGGGCACAGAGGAAGTCATGGAAAGCGTTCTTCTCGGGTCCTCCGTGCCTCCGTGGTGAATGCTTGCCGCCGAGCCCCGAACCACGTCCAGCAACTCTTGACTTCGCCTTTCATTCGCTTCATGCTAAACTGACCAAAACTGATGTGACAGCCAACACTTCACGCCCCAGCCCGCGGGTGTAGGCTACGGGGGATTCGTACCCGGGATTCCAGATTCATAAACAGGAGCAGCCATCATGGCCGAAGAACGCAGCCGAGCAGACGAGCGCAGCAATGACCGTAATTCCGATCGCACCAACGAGCGCAACAAGGCAATTGAACTCGCCTTCGCACAGATCGAAAAGCAGTTTGGCAGAGGTTCCATTATGCGGCTGGGGTCGAAGGAAGCCATCGTCCCGATCGCGGTGATTTCCACGGGCGCGATTTCGTTCGATGCCGCGCTGGGCGTGGGGGGCTTTCCGCGCGGCCGCGTGGTGGAAATTTTTGGTCCGGAGTCTTCCGGCAAAACCACCATTGCCTTGCAGGTGATTGCCGAGGCGCAGAAGACGGGAGGCATGGCGGCGTTCGTCGATGCCGAACATGCGCTCGATCCGGGCTACGCCAAGAAACTGGGTGTGGACGTCGACAACCTACTGGTCTCGCAACCCGACTACGGTGAACAGGCTCTGGAAATCACGGAGGCGCTGGTACGCTCGAACGCCATTGACGTGCTGGTGGTGGACTCGGTGGCGGCGCTCGTTCCGAAGGCCGAACTGGACGGCGAAATGGGCGACAGCCATATGGGTCTGCAAGCTCGCCTCATGTCGCAGGCACTGCGAAAACTGACCGGAACGGTTTCCAAGTCGCGCACCTGCCTGATTTTCATCAACCAGATCCGCGAAAAGATTGGCGTGATGTTCGGCAATCCGGAAACCACGACGGGCGGGCGCGCGCTGAAGTTTTATTCGTCGGTGCGCATTGACATCCGCCGCATTGCGGCCATTAAAGAAGGGGACGTGGTTACCGGCTCGCGCACCCGGGTCAAGATTGTGAAGAACAAGGTGGCGGCACCCTTCCGGGAATCGGAGTTTGACATTCTCTATGGGGAAGGCATCTCGCGCGAAGGCGATCTGATCGATCAGGCGGTGGCCCAGAATATTCTGGAGAAGTCGGGTTCGTGGTTCAGCTACAAAGGCGAGCGCATCGGGCAGGGACGCGAGAACGCCCGCACCTTCCTAAAAGAGAATAAAGACACCATGGCGAAGCTCGATGCCGAAGTGCGCAAGGCTCTGGGACTGGCGCCGGCGGCGGCCACGCCGGCTGCGGTTCCGGCGCAGGCTACCGGGACGCAGGGACGCGTCACGACCATGCCTTCGGTGGCGGAAGTGGGGAAAGTGCCGGCGGCGAGACGGTAACTGGCGCGAACGCAGCTTGTTTAATCGATGGAGGGACGGGCGTCTCGCCCGTCTGCCGGGCGGGGACGCCCGGCTCTCCATCCCCCTCCGATTGCCATCCCCCTTGCCCCCGCATACAATCCTTGTTTCTTCGACCTTATTTCGAACGAGGCCCTGTGAAACGTATCAAAGCCATTTATCCGGGATCATTCGATCCTCCGACCAACGGGCATCTTGACCTGATTGAACGCGGCAGCAAGATTTTTGACGAGTTGGTCGTCGCCATTCTTCAGAATCCCGAGAAAGACCCGCTGTTCAGCGTGGCCGAACGACGCAAGATGTTGGAGGCAATGACCCAGGACATTGAGAACGTTTCGGTGGACACGTTTGAGGGCCTTACCGTGGACTACGCGTTGCGGGTTGAGGCCAGGGCCATCTTGCGCGGCATTCGCGCCATCAGCGACTATGAGTACGAACTGCAGATGGCGCTGATGAATCGCAAACTCCAGCCCGGTTTGGAAACGGTGTTCATGTTGCCCGCGGAAAAGTATTCCTACGTAAGTTCGCGGCTGGTACGCGAAGTCGCGCAACTCGGCGGTTCGATTGCCTGCCTGGTGCCTGACCTCGTCGAGCGAAAGCTTCGTGAGAAAATAGACGTGGCTCTCAAGTTCGAGAAGAGCGAACCTTCCGAGGGCAAGAGCAAGCCCAGGAAGAAGAAAGCTTGAGCATAGTTAACACGAGTACGCTAAACACGAGCACGCTAGACACGAGAACGCTAAACATGAGTACAGTAATCACCCCCGTCACTCGCGCCGTCCGCCTGACCGAGCGCATCAACCGCATTGAGCCTTCCGCGACCATGGCCGCCGTGGCCGAGGCCGAGAAGTTGCGGCAGCAGGGAGTCGACGTGGTCGACGCGACCGCCGGCGAGCCGCACTTCGCGACGCCGCAGCACATTAAAGACGCGGCCATCGCGGCGATCCAGAACAACTTCTCGAAGTACACGCCGGTGGGCGGCACGGTCGAACTCAAGGACGCTATCATCCGCCGCCACGCGGCTGATCTCGGCTCGGCCTACAAACGCGAGGAAACCTGCGCCTCGGTCGGCGGCAAGCACGCGCTCTTCAACGTTATCTCGGTGCTGGTGGACCACGGCGACGAAGTGATTCTGCCCGTGCCCTACTGGGTCTCGTTCAAAGACATGGTGCGCTACGTGGGCGGCAACTGCGTGCTGCTCGCGGCCGACGAGTCGCAGGGCTTCCGCGTTACCGCCCAGATGGTCGAGCGGCTGATCACGCCGAAGACGAAGCTGATTATTTTAAATTCGCCGTCGAATCCTTCGGGCGCGGTGATGAGCCCGGCGGATATGACTCAAGTTGTGCGCCTGGCGCACGAGCGCGGCATCTGGGTGATTTCGGACGAGTGCTATGTGTATCTCAATTACACGGGCAAGAATTTTTCGGTCGGGTCGTTGAACGAATATCGCAACCGCTTTCTGGTGGTGGGCTCGCTCTCGAAGACTTATGCGATGACCGGCTGGCGTCTGGGATTCACGCTGGGTCCCGCGGCGGTAGTCGGCGCGGTGCAGAAGTTGCAAAGCCAGTCCACTTCGAATCCAACGTCGATTGTGCAGAAGGCGGCGGTCGCGGCGTTGAGCAGTTCGCAGCAGTGCGTGGCCGACATGCGGGCTGAGTACATCCAGTTGCGCGACCACATTGTCGGCGGCCTGCGGTCGATTCCGGGAGTGAAGTGCACCATGCCGGAAGGCGCATTCTACGCGTATCCGAACGTGTCGGCGTTTTTCGGCAAGAGCGGAATGAAGTGCAGCGCCGACATTGCCCATGCGTTGCTGCATCAGGCACACGTTGCTACGGTTGCGGGAGAAGGCTTCGGGACGACGGAGCACGTCCGCTTCTCGTATGCGACGTCGATGGAGAATCTCGACAAGGCGCTGGAGCGGATGCGGAAATTCTTTGGCGGGCTGTGACGTCGCGTTCCACAGGTTCGAACGGCATAAATTTGAGCTGTCATCCTGAGCGAAGCGAAGGACCTGCTGTTTCTTGCTCGGGCAAAAAGCAGATCCTGCGCTTCGCTCAGGATGACATTTTTGGATTTATGCCGAGAAATTGCGGAACGCGACTTGGGTTTCGCAGTTTGCTCCCATGCCCCAACTCTACCCACTCCTGATGTCGCCCGCCTTCGACCCGCGCCCCTGGGGCACGCTCGATCTTTCCGCCATCTACCCGAATCACAAATTCAACGAACGCATCGGAGAAGCCTGGCTTACCGGTGACAACTGCGTGGTGACGAACGGTCCGCTGGCGAATCGCACGCTCGCAGACCTGAGCAACGAATTCGGCTCTGAACTCGTAGGCACGGCGGCGCGCGACCCGCAGCGCTTTCCGCTGCTGCTGAAATTTCTCTTTCCCGAAGAAAAACTCTCCGTCCAGGTCCATCCCGACGACGCCACCGCGCAGCGTTTCGGTGAGCCCTGGGGCAAAACCGAATGCTGGTACGTGGCCCACGCTAAGCCTGGATCGCAGATCGCCCTCGGCCTGAAGCCCGGCATTACTGTTGCTCAATTCGAGCAAGCGATCCATGGAAAGCGCGCGGAAGAGTTGCTCAACTGGATCAACGTCTATCAGGGCGAAATGATTTATGTAGCCGGCGGCACGGTGCATACGCTCGGGCCTGGGTCCGTCATCGTGGAGACGCAGCAGCAATCCGACACCACGTATCGCCTCTACGACTACGGACGCCCGCGCCCGCTGCATCTGGAACGCGGCCTTGCCTCGGTCAAGGAGCGCGTTGCCTCCGGCAAAGTGATTCGCCCCGCGCCGGTTGGCATCAACGGCGGCAAGAACCGATACTCCTCGATGATTTCGGCCCCGTACTTTACGGTGGACTTGTTCGAATTGAAAAGCCCGCACGATTTTTCGACCATCGAGTCCGCAAAAGACGAGGCTGGGAAGACTTCCGTGCAGATACTGGTCGCGGTGGAAGGCTGCGGGGTCGTAGAAGCGCATGGCCGTGACCCGGTGACACTGGCCAAAGGCGACGCCGTTGTGATTCCGGCCAACCTGGGCATGTTTCAGGTTCGCCCGCAGTGGACGGTCGAGTTCTTGAAAGCCTGCGTACCGGGTACGCTGGTGTCCGAGCCCGCCACGCGCACGTGAAAGCTTGCTGGCGGAGTGTCGGGCGTCCCAGCCCGGTTGGACGGGCGAGACGCCCGTCCCTCCACGATCCTGCGGTCAAGGATTTCGCCCCGCGGCGCGTCAATGGTAGGCTTTCTATTCCAGTGAAGACCAGCCCACACTTTTATCCTGTAATTCTCGCTGGCGGCCGAGGCACGCGCTTCTGGCCGCTAAGCCGGAAGCGCCGGGCCAAGCAACTGCTTGCGCTCGATGGCAAGCACACCATGATTCAGCAAACCGTCGCGCGCCTGGCACCGATGGCCGCGCCCGGCCGGTTCTGGATCATCACGAACGACGACCTCCGGCCCGCTATTCTGCGGCAGCTTCCGAAGATTCCTCCGAAGCAGATCATAGCGGAGCCCGTCGGGCGGAACACCGCCCCTGCGATTGGACTGGCAGCATTTCTTTTGCTTCGTCAAGATGCCGACGCGGTGCTAGGTCTGTTCCCCTCCGATCACGTCATCGCTGACCCTGCTCAATATTGCATTACCCTCTACCGTGGGTCCGTACTCGCCCGTGCGGGAGACAACATCGTGGTGCTCGGCATCCGCCCGACGCGCCCCGAAACTGGTTATGGCTACATCGAGGCCTGCGCGAACGATGCCCAATTTAGCAGGGTGCGCCGCTTCACCGAAAAGCCCGATCTCGTCACGGCCCGACAGTTTCTCGAAGCGGGCAATTACTTCTGGAACAGCGGCATGTTCCTGTGGCGCGCCGACACGCTGGCCAACGCGCTGCGCGAGCACCTTCCCAACACAGCTTCGCACCTCGAAAAAATTGCCGCTGCTTATGGCACGCGCAAGTTCGCGGACACTTTTCGCAAGCTCTACCCGAAGTGCGAAAACATCAGCATCGACTATGCAGTCCTCGAACCGCGCTCCGCCAAGGGAGAAGGCCAGTCGCGCATCTTCTGTCTGCCCTCCGATTTTGGATGGAACGATCTCGGCTCCTGGACCGCGCTACATGAGCACCACGTGGCGAAGACGAAACCTGCTGACGGAAGCCTGATCTCCACGTCCGGAAGTTTTGTTTTGAATGCGAAGAACAATTACGTTCACGTTCCCGGAAAATTTGTCGCTTTGGTTGGCGTGAACAACCTGGTGATTGTTGAGACCGAAGACGCCCTGCTCGTCACCACGCTCGACCAGTCGCAGGACGTCGGCAAAGTGGTGAAGCATCTGGATGAGAAGAAGCTGCATAAGCTGGTGTGACAGTCCGCCGTTCGCTGTTCGTCGTTGGCTGTTCGCGGCACCCTTTTGAATGGCCATCCCAAGTGGAGCGAGGAACCTGCATTTGCGAACCGCGAGCGGCGAACAGCGAACGACGGACCCCATGACCCAAATCAAATTCGGAACCGACGGCTGGCGCGGCCTGATTGCCGATGATTTCACCTTTGACAACGTGCGCCGCGTGGCGGGTGCGATTGCCAGCTATG
>JBGPFV010000058.1:0-10101 GCA_041483535.1 Terriglobia bacterium
GAAACCACCCTCGTCAACGTCGAAAGCATGCACTACCCATCGTTGCTTTTGCGTTACCCCGGCAACCCCATCCTCACGCGTAAGGATTGGCCGTACTCCATTAACAGCGTGTTCAATGCGGGCGCAACTTTGTTGGCGGATGGAACTACGCTGCTGCTGTGCCGCGTCGAAGACCGGCGCGGATTGTCGCATCTTTGCGCTGCCCGCTCGCGAAATGGCGTGGATGGATGGCAGATCGATCGCGAGCCGACATTGATGCCCAGCCCGAAGGAGTATCCCGAGGAAATCTGGGGCATCGAGGACCCTCGCATCACGTTTGTGCCCGAGTTACAACAATACGTGGTCACTTACACCTCCTATTCGCGCGGCGGTCCCGGGGTGTCGCTGGCTCTGACCAAAGACTTCCGAACCTTTGAGCGCTACGGCGTCATCATGCCCCCGGACGACAAAGACTCGGCGCTTCTGCCGCGCCGAATCGACGGATGCTGGGCGTTGATTCACCGCCCCATGACGACGCTCGGGTCGCATATGTGGATTTCCTACTCTCCCGACTTGCGCTATTGGGGAAGACACAGGCTGATGCTCGAAGCCCGCCGCGGCGCCTGGTGGGATGCCAACAAAATCGGATTATCGCCACCGCCCATCGAGACTTCCCGAGGCTGGCTGGTTTTCTACCACGGCGTCCGGCACACGCCTTCCGGCTGCCTTTATCGCCTGGGGTTGGCCCTTTTCGAGCTGGAGAATCCGGAAAAATGCCTGCTGCGAGGAGATTCGTGGATCTTCGGCCCGGAGGCCGCGTACGAACGCCACGGTGACGTTAACGATGTCGTGTTCCCGTGCGGATACACTCTGGACGCGGATGGCGACACCCTCAATATCTACTACGGAGCTGCCGATTGCGCGATTGCTCTGGCGCGTGCCAGCGTGCGCTCGCTGCTAGATTGGCTGGACGCCAACGGAAGTTGCGAACGCCGGCAACGAGTGGCGGACATGTGAAATTCCCAAGGCCGGTATCAATTCCGAAATAGCCGGGGCCGCGCAACCTGTTTCGTTGGCCCGATTCGCCGGGACAGGCAAAACGGAAGTCCTGGGCAGCCACTGCGACAAGCTTGTGCACACCCGCGGAAACATACAATCCAACTCTTGGCCAGAAGCAGACTGACACAAAACGGTCAGGGGGCCCCCACTTTCTTCCCATTGCCCGAATAGTTCCGTTAAAGGAGAATGTTCGAGACTGCCACTTTGGCGCGGCGTTTGGCGCCATGCCAGCACTCCCCTGATGGATGCCGCAAGTTTGAAATGGCGCTTGCGGACGATAAGCCCTCTCCCGCTCTAGAGACAGAGTTCATTCGTCGCGACCGTTTGTAGTCTTCGGTCCGTTTTGTGACGGCTTGGCGTTCCCCTGCGCCGCCGTATGCGTCTTCTCCGAGGTTCGACATGAAGCTTCGCACCCTGCGTTACGCCCTACTACTCAGCGCTTTTTTTGGCATGACCTTTCTGTTGCGAGCGGCCCTGCCTACGGTGTCGACCGGAACCTGGGTCGCGGCGGGCAACCTGTCGGCGGCGCGCAGCGGGGCCTGCACTGTGGTCTTGAGTGATGGGCGTCTGCTGGTCAGCGGTGGCGCGGACGCCAACGGCCCCACCGCCACGGCCGATCTATTCAGCACAACCGGCAACTGGTCGGCGGCGGCGAGCATGACTTCCGCGCGCGCGCACCAATCTTGCGCCGTGTTGCAGGATGGCCGCGTGCTGGTCGCCGGCGGAACCACCTCGGGCGGCGGGGTTACAAACTCGGTGGAAATCTACGATCCCAACGCGGATTCGTGGTCGTCCGCCGGATCGATGAATGATGCCCGCTCCAGCGCCACCACTTCAGTCTTGCAGGATGGACGCGTGCTCATCGCCGGCGGATTGGGCTCAGGCGCCGCCTTGAATACGCTCGAAATCTTCGATTCGGGTTCCGGAGCTTTTTCCAATGCGGGCACAATGTCCTCGCCCCGCCAGGACCACTCCGCGGCGGTCTTAAGCGATGGGCGCGTGCTCATCGCCGGTGGCAGCAGCGATGGCACGAACGCGCTGGCCACAACCGATATTTACGATCCGCAGACGGGAAGTGTTTCCGCGGGGCCGGCGATGTCCACAGCGCGCGCCCGGCATACGGCTACCACTTTGCTCGACGGCACCGTAGTAGTCATCGGCGGCAGCGATTACACCAACGATCTGGCCTCCGCCGAATTCTTCGACCCGGCAGCCAATAACTTCAACAGCGTTTCGAGCCTCGCCACCGCACGCAGCAAGCATTCGGCATTCTTACTTCCTAATAGCAATGAAGTGCTGGTGGTGGGTGGGCAGTCGGCAGGAACGGATCTGGGTTCGGCGGAACTTTACCTTCCCTGGCAGAAGGCTTTTCAGGCGACAGGTGCGATGGCAACTCCGCGCTCGGATGCAACCGGCGCGGCCTTGACCAAAGTCGATGGAAATCTGCTGATCGCAGGTGGATCGAGCGCCAGCGCGGAATTGTACGGATTTGCGACGGTAAAGACCGATGCCGCTGACTATCCTCCGGGTTCGACCGTTACGATCACAGGCTCAGGATGGCAACCGGGCGAAACCGTCACGCTGACTTTGGTGGAGTCGCCGCTGATTGATACCCACGGGCCGTTTACAACCGTTGCCGATGCCTTCGGAAATATTTCCGACAGCAGCTTTGTTACGGATACGCACGACCTCAACATTCGTTTTTATTTGACCGCGGTTGGCTCGCAGGCGCAGGCGCAGAACACGTTCACGGATGCGCCGGCTAACACGACAACTACGATTACGTCTCACACACCGAATCCATCTGTGTTTGGGCAGGCAGTCACATTCAACGTTTCCGTTACTTCAACGAGCACCGTAAATGAAGGATGTGCGCATATCGAGGACAGCGGAACATCGGTATCCGGATTGGTCGGTGTCGTTAACGGCGCTGCCGCCGTCAGCGTATCGACGTTTACAGTTGGAACGCACTCGAGCGTCACTGCCGTATATACCGATAATGGAAGTGGTTGCAATAACGGGAACAGTTTCAAGACGAGTACCAGCGCCGCAGTATCCCAAACCGTCACCAAGGCGAACACGACGACAATCGTCACGCTGACAACCGGGACCAATCCCTCAGTCTTTGGCCAGTCGCTGACCTTTACTGCGCAGGTGAGTCCTGTTGCGCCCGGGGCCGGCTTCCCCTCGGCTGGAGAGACGATCACTTTCAATGACGGGGCGGCCATCGGCACGGGACCATTGAATGGAACGGGCCAGGCAACGTTCATCACGTCCACGCTCTCGGCAACGTCGCATTCCATTACCGCCGTCTATGGTGGTGACACGAACTTCCTGACCAGCACTTCTCCTAATCTGACTCAAACTGTGAACAAAGCCACTCCAGTAATTACCTGGGCTAATCCTGCTGACATTAGCTTTGGAACAGCTCTGAGCGCAACCCAACTAAATGCCACTACGAGTGTACCTGGAACTTTCACTTACACGCCGGCATCAGGAACGCTGTTGAACGCGGGCAATGCACAAGCTTTGTCGGTGGACTTCACTCCGACCGATATAACCAATTACAACAGCGTGAACGGGACCACGGTCCACATCAATGTTCTCAAGGGTACGCCGGTAATTACCTGGCCCAACCCGTCGAACATCACCTACGGAACTGCTTTGAGCGCCACGCAGTTGAATGCAACGGCGAATGTTCCGGGAACGTTTGTCTATACTCCGGCCGCAGGCACATTCCTCGGAGGCGGGGCAAATCAGACGTTGTCGGTGACCTTTACCCCCACTGACACCTTGAATTACAACAGCGCCACAAAAACGCAATCGATCAATGTGCAAAAGGCGCAACTGAGCGTAACCGCCAACGACAAGAGCAAGACGTATGGCGATGCGAACCCGACACTCGACGTGAGCTACAGCGGCTTCGTCCTGGGCGACACTGCAAGCGTGCTGGGCGGCACTCTAACTTGCACTACGACGGCAACAACTCTCAGCCCGGTGGGCGCGTATCCGATCACCTGCACTGGGCAGACATCCACCAACTATACGATTAGCTATACGGCCGGAACCTTGACGGTGAACAGGGCCAACCAGACGATCACTTGGTTGGATCCAGCGGGCATCACCTATGGGACCGCGCTCAGCGCGACGCAGTTGAACGCGACTGTTGCAGGAGTGACGGGCGGAACAGCGCCGGGAGCTTTGACCTACACGCCAGCGGCAGGCACGGTGCTGAATGCGGGCAATGTGCAGGTGCTGCAGGTGGACGCGGCAGCGACGGTCAACTACAACGCCGCCACCAAGATAGTACACATCAACGTAGCCAAGGCGGACGCGACGGTCTCGGTCACGCCCTATCACGTCACCTACGACGGCAACGCGCACACCGCGACGGGCACGGCCACGGGCGTAGGCGGCGCTGACCTCAGCGCCAGCTTGACCCTGACCGGGACGACGCACACCAACGCAGGGGACTACCCGAGCGACGCCTGGAGCTTCTCCGGCGGGACCAACTACAACGATGCCAGCGGCACGGTCCACAACAGCATCGCCAAGGCAACAGCGATCATCGTGGTTACTCCGTACAACGTTACCTATGACGGCAACCCGCACACGGCGACGGGAACGGCCACGGGCGTAGGCGGCGCTGACCTCAGCGCCGGCCTGACCCTGACCGGGACGACGCACACCAACGCCGGGGACTACCCGGCCGACGCTTGGAGCTTCGCAGGCGGGGTGAATTACAACGACGCCAGCGGCACGGTCCACGACAGCATCGCTAAGGCGAACGCGACGATCAACGTTACGCCCTACACCGTGACCTACACCGGCACCGCGCACACCGCCACAGGCACAGCCAAGGGCGTGCTCAACGAGGCTCTGAGTGGGCTGGACCTGAGCGGCACGACCCACACCAACGCGGGCGACTACCCGGCCGACCCGTGGAGCTTCACGAACGCAAACTACAAAGACGCCAGCGGCAGCGTCCATGACAATATCGCCAAGGCGAACGCGACCATCAACGTCACACCGTACAGCGTCACCTATGACGGCGCGGCGCACTCCGCCACGGGCACGGCCAAGGGCGTGCTGAACGAGAGCCTGAGCGGGCTGGACCTGAGCGGGACCACGCACACCAACCCGGGAGACTACCCGACCGACCCCTGGAGCTTCACCGACGTGACCGGCAACTACAAGAACTCGAGCGGCACGGTCCACGACCAGATCCTCTACTCGACGGGTATGTGCCTGGGCTCGCCGGGCCACACGATCCTGCAACCCATCGACCTTACTGGTGCGAGCGTGTTCCCGAAGAAGCAAGGGAGCACGGTGCCGGCCAAGTTCCGGGTGTGTGACGTTTCCGGCAACAACTCGATTGGCACGCCGGGCGTGGTGACCGATTTTAAGATCATCCAGATATTCAACGGAACCGTCTATAACACCGCTAACGAGGACGTTATCTCGACTACGCCCGACACGGCTTTCCGTTGGGATTCCAGCGGACAGCAGTGGATCTACAACATCAGCACCAAGCTCCTGAGTGCTGGGAACACTTACTATTTCCGCATCAGCTTGAACGATGGTTCGACCATCGACTTCCACTTCGGCCTGAAATAGCGAACCTGCTGTTTCCGGCCTAGCCCGGGTGGGGAGCAATCCCCACCCTTTTTCTTTGCCTCCGAAACCTTGTGAAAGTCCGTGAGTGCGAGGCCAGCGGCGTTCCATCGGAACGCCGGGAGTCGACTCCCGGTCTTCGACCTCACACAGATCATTTCCGGAACCTTAACGACAGCCGTCAGCGAGCTGCCTGACTCGACTGCGCCCAACACCGCGTTCCGGTCGGATCCAGCCGGGCAGCAGTGGATCTTTAACATCAGCACTAAGTCCGCCCCGGTTAACATGGCGAACCAGACTTACGTTTTCCAGATCTTGCTGAATGATGGCAGCAACATTACCTTCCAGTTCGGCTTGAGGTAGAGGACCTGACACGCCGATTTGTGGGGAAACAGAAAATGCCCGCAAGGGGCACCCTGTAAACCATTCAAAGGAATGGCGGGGACGACGAGACTCGAACTCGCGACCTCTGCCGTGACAGGGCAGCGTTCTAACCAACTGAACTACGTCCCCACTCGCCAAATCAACAAGATGCAAGATTGCCAGTGTTTATGAGGCTTAGCACGATTTGCCTATACGGCCTCGTTGGTCCCGAGCGACCGAGACTGCTCGCAATCCGGTCGAAACCGCTAAGCAACCGCCGCCCAAAGAAATTGAGCATACCCATAACCCAGAATTATCCTAACAGCTTCTCCGAGAACGTGAAAGACCCACTCCACCGAATGAAATGGTCGCAACTCCTGTGGACAACGCGTGGGCGGGAGCAATAGACTCGTAGGATTCGCGGTCGCCTGCCGCGAATCCTTCTGCTCATGAGACTTTTGACCTTTGAGAATACTGTCCGGCAGCGGCGGATCGGCGCCCTGACGCGCGATGGCCGGATCGTCGACCTGAATTCCGCCGCTGCTCTCTACTTGCGTGACGTCCGCCAGGAGGGAGCATATGCCAGATTGGCGGACGCTCTCGTACCTGCCTGCATGCGCGCGTTGTTTGAGGGTGGTGACTCGAGTCTTGAAGCCGGCCGTCTGGCATTTGAGCACGCGTTGGAGCAGAAGGACAACGTGGCCGGAGTGCATGGCGAGCCTGTGTTCTACATTGCCTCCGAGGTTCGGTTGAAAGCGCCGATCATCCCCAAGAAGTTCTTTCATACCGCAGGCAATTTTCGAGAACACCACGAAGAGGCAACCAAGGCAGGATTCTCCCACCCCGTGATGCCCTGGATTGTGTTCTTTCAGAATGTGGATGCGATCATTGGTCATGAAGAGCCGGTTGTTTATCCGGAGCAGCTTACCCAGGAGCTCGACTATGAGTTGGAATTGGCCGTGGTGTTGAAGAAGGCCGGCAAGTACTTCACACCGGAGGAAGCCAGCAGCTACGTGGGCGGCTATGTCATTTTCAATGACGTCACGGCACGGGATATCCAGCGGCGGGAGATGAAATCCGGGGTCTTCAGCTTCTGCAAAGGCATTGACACGTTCTGCCCTCTGGGGCCTTGGATCGTAACGGCTGACGAAATCCCCGATCCGCACAACCTGGGTATGGAACTGCGCGTGAACGGCGAACCGCGCCAGCGCTCTCACTCGAGCAAGATGTCGGTAAAGATCCCCGAGATCCTGTCCCATTACTCCCCCATGGGATACAGCGCAGGAGACGTGGTATCGACCGGCACCGTGTCAGGCGTGGCCGCTTTCAGTGGGGACCCCAAGGCCTGGTATCTGAAGGTGGGGGACGTGATGGAATGCGAGATTGAGAAGATCGGGGTCCTGCGCAATCGGGTCATTTCCTGGGAAGAGGCCTACGGTCATAAGCCCGAGGCGATGGCGACGCAGGAGACTTTGAGGTAATGAACCTCACGATGGCGAGCACTGGTAAGGATCAAGTCTGGGTCAGCGAACTGAATGCGCGGCCGGAAATTCGCTCTGCTTTTCCGAGTGGCACGGTGCGCTTCTATGACACGACTCTCCGGGACGGAGAGCAGACGGTCGGAGTCGTGCTTTCCCCGCAGCAGAAACTGGAAATCGCCCGCCAACTGGATACTCTGGGCGTGAGCCGCATCGAAGCCGGCTTTCCCAAGGTCTCTCCGGACGATGTCGAAGCCATTCAACTGATGCAAGGGGCGGGACTCAAGGCGGAGCTTTGGGGCTTTTCGCGAGCGGTCCGAGGCGATGTTGAAGAATTGGTTCGGCTTGGGTTGCGCGCCTCGGTGATCGAGGCGCCGACCAGCGACATCAAACTCAAGGCCTATGGGATCACGCGCGACGAGGTCGTCCGTCGTGTCTCAGAGGCTGTATCCTACGCCAAAGCAAACGCCATCACGGTTGCCTTCTTCGCGGTTGACGGCACCCGGACGGAACTCGACTTCCTGAAGAAGATCTATCTAACAGCGTTGGAAGCGGGGGCGGCGGAGATCGTTGTCGTAGACACGATTGGTGCGTGCGGGCCGGAAGCGGTCGAGTTCCTGGTTCGCCAAACTCGCGAGTGGGTTGGACCCACGATTCCCGTGCACTTTCACGGGCACAACGATTTTGGAATGGCGACCGCATGCGCGGTAGCAGCCGTGCGCGCGGGCGCTTCATGGATCCAGGGCACGATCAACGGGATGGGCGAGCGCGCCGGAAACGCGGACATCTGCGAGATTGCATTGGCACTTCGCTGCCTCTACGATGTGCCCGTGGTTTTGGATCTTGCCAAGGTTCGTGAAGTCTCCGAGGTTGTCCAGAAGGCGAGCGGTTACCGACTCGAAGCCTGGAAGCCGCTGGTCGGCGAGAATCTTTTCACGCGCGAGAGTGGCGCGGTGGCAAGCCAGTTTCATATTCCCGAAGCGATTGAGCCGTATTCCTCCGAACTCGTAGGCGCTGATCGGCGCATCGTGCTTGGGAAAAAGAGTGGCCTCGTCAGCATTGATCTCAAGGCGAAGGAACTGGGGGTGGCGATTGGCCAGGAGCAGCGCGGGCCAATCCTGGCCGCGGTCAAGAAGCGGGCAATCGCGAAGCGCGGCCTGATCTCCGACGAGGAATTCCTTCAAATCGTCAAAGAGACAGAAGGGGCTGCTAGGCAACTAGTGCCGTGACTTGTTAATGGAGAGCCGTGCATCCTCGCACGGCGGGACGGGCGAGACGCCCGTCGCTCCATTGTGGAATTTATCATCGGTCAGAGCGCCAGCTATTTCCTGAAATGCGGCAGGACTGCTTCGCCGAACAGCTTGGCCTGCCCGGTGCGGTCATCGCCCCAAATTTCAAGCATGATGTGGGTACAACCGGCGGCGCGATAGTCCTCAATTTGCTGCATGCACTCTTCCGGCGTGCCGGCGATGGCACATACTTTGCGCAAGATCTCGTCGGTCACGACTTGGGCAGCGGCTTTTCGGCCGCCCTTTTCCATCGCGTCCGCAACCGGCTGCAGTTCCTCGAAGGTCAGGCCCGCACTCTGGAGCAGAACGTCCGCGGCCCCTTTGATGTTTTGCACCTTGTTGGCCAGGTACATTGCCGCCTGTTCGCGAGCGCCTTCTTTGCCTTTCGCCGAGTCCCGGCCAATACTGCCCACGATTACCGAGCCTAAGATCAGCTTGCCGGGATCCTTTCCCGCTTTCCGAGCTCCTTCTTCCATGTTCTTACGCGAATAGCGCACAAACGCCGGCGTTGTGATGCTTGCGGTCAGCAGACCGTCGCTGATCGAGCCGGACATCTTCTGCAGGACGGGGCCAGTTCCAGCAACGTAAATGGGTGGAATACCGCGCGGCGTGTGCGCCTCCGGCTTGAGGGGTGGAACGCTCGCCTGAAACACTTTGCCTTCATACTGAAATGCTTCCCCTCGTAGAACGCCCTTCACGATCTCGATGCTTTCGCGCATGACCGTTGCCGGGCCGACCTTCTCGCCTTCGCCCTCACCGATTTCCTTCATAAAGATCTTGGAGGCGCCCAGTCCCAACATGAATCGATCACCAGCCAAGTCCTGCATCACCCGCGCCTCCATCGCGATCTGTACGGGGTGGCGGGTGTAGGGCGAGATGATCCCCCAGCCCAACTGGATGCGCCGCGTTTCCGCCGCGATGACGGCCAGCACCGCCGTGGAGGAGCGCGCTTCGAACCCGTGCTTGCGCCACCACGGGTAGGCCTCCGCAATCCAGAAAGCGTCAAAGCCTGCCTGCTCACAGGCTCTCGCCATGGCAACGGTCTCGCGTACCGGTTCCATGCTTAGTTGCAACACACCGATGTTGAAGGGATTGGTCATGTCTGTACCACTAGCTCCTACTTGTGTTTGAAAATCGGCAGCTCAGTCTGGATCGGTCCAGGCGTGCTCCAGTCCTTTGACCAGCTCCCACAGCGCGCGATTGAGGGGCGTGGGGACGCCGAGCTGATCACCCCAGCGAACAATCGCTCCGTTCATGAAATCGACCTCGGTCGGACGCTTGGCCAGGACATCCTGCAGCATGCTGGCGCGATGTTTGCC
>JBGPFV010000059.1:0-9879 GCA_041483535.1 Terriglobia bacterium
CGGATTTCTCACTCACCTGCGAAATGCCGACGACTTTGCCGTTACGCGCCGTGGTTTTGACGTTGATCACGCCCTTGCCGCCGCGATTGGTGAGGCGATACTCGTCGGCGGGAGTGCGTTTGCCGTATCCGTTCTCGGTGACGGAAAGAATGAGCGAGCCCTTCTCCGGGACCAAGTCGGCGATTTCGGGTGCGACCTCGCCTTCTTTCGCGACCGCTTTTGCCTCCGGCTTAATCGTGGTGGCCATACCGACGATGTAATCCTTCTCGGCCAGATTCATGCCGCGTACGCCGGTGGCGTTGCGTCCCATGGAGCGCACGTCGTTTTCGTCGAAGCGAATCGCTTGTCCGTCGTGCGAGGCGAGGAAAACGATCTGGTTGCCGTCGGTGAGCGAGGCCGCGACCAGTTCGTCGCCCGCTTCGATATTGATGGCGATGATGCCGCGCTGCATCACGTGCGAGAAGTCTTTCACCTCGGTCTTCTTCACCGTGCCGTTGTGCGTGACAAAGAAAACGTACCTGCCTTCTTCTTCCAGGTCGCGCACGTCAAGCATGGTGCGCACGGTTTCGCCGGGCTGCAGGCCCACCAGGTTGCCCACGTGTTTCCCTTTGCCGGCGGCGGCGATGTCGGGAATCTCGTACACCTTGAGCCAGTACACGCGCCCCGTGTTGGTGAAGATCAGGATGAATGCGTGGGTCGAGGCGATGAACAGATGCTCGACGAAATCCTCGTCGCGCGTCTTCATGCCAGTCCTCCCGGTGCCGCCGCGCCGCTGCATGCGGTAGGTCGAGATCGGCGTGCGCTTCATGTAGCCGGAGTGGCTGACCGTGACCGCAACCTGCTCGTCGGCGATCAGGTCTTCGAGCATGATTTCCGCGGCCTCGTCTTCAATGACCGTGCGCCGCGCATCGCCGTAGAGTTTCTTGACCTCTTCCAGTTCCTTGATGATGACTTTGCGCAGCTTCGCCTCGGAAGCAAGAATCGATTCGTACTCGGCGATGGCTTCGCGCACCTGCTTCAACTCGTTCGCAATTTCGTCGATCGAGAGCTTGGTCAGCCGGTGCAGTTGCAGTTCGAGGATGGCGTCGGCCTGCTTCGCGGTGAACGGCTTGTCGGCGGCGAGCTTGGGAGCGCGTCCGGTAGTGTTGATGTCGATCTTCTTGCCCCCGAAGTACGCGACCAAATTTTCTCTCGCGTCGGCGCGGTTGGCGCTGCCGCGGATAATGGCGATCACGTTATCGAGGTGATCGAGCGCCGTCAGGTAGCCTTCCAAAATGTGCTCGCGATCGCGCGCCTTGTTGAGCAAATACGATGTCCGGCGCCGCACCACATCGACGCGATGGTCGATGAAGTGCTTGATCGCCTGGATCAGCCCCAGTTCCTTAGGCTGCCCATTGACCACGGCCAGCAGAATCATGCTGAAGCCTTCTTGCATCGAGGTGTGCTTGAAGAGCTGGTTCAGGACGATCTGCGGTTCGGCTCCGCGTTTGAGCTCGATCACGATGCGCATGCCGTCGCGATCGCTTTCGTCGCGCATGTCGGAGATGTCGTCGATGGTTTTGTTGTTGACGAGATCGGCAATGCGTTCGATCAGGCGCGCCTTATTTACCTGATAGGGAATCTCGGTGACGATGATCGCCTGCTTATCCTTGTTGATGTTCTCGATTGCCGCCCGGGCGCGCATCATGAACCGGCCGCGGCCAGTTCGGTAAGCCTCGAAAATTCCGGCACGGCCGTGAATGATGGCGGCCGTCGGAAAGTCCGGCCCCTGCACGAACTTCAGAATTTCCGGTAATTGCGCGTTGGGATTATTCACCAGCGTGATGGTGGCATCGACGATCTCAGTCAAATTGTGCGGCGGAATCTTGGTCGCCATGCCCACCGCGATGCCATCGGAGCCATTGACCAGCAAGTTGGGAAAACGCGCGGGAAGAACCGCGGGCTGCGTTTCCGTGCCGTCGTAGTTCGGATAAAAGTCGACTGCTTCTTTATCGAGGTCTTCCAGCAGCGCAGTGGAGACGCGCGTCAAACGAGCTTCGGTATATCGATCCGCCGCCGGAGGGTCGCCATCGACCGAGCCGAAGTTGCCTTGACCATCGACTAGCGGCGCGCGCATCGCGAACGGCTGCGCGAGCCGCACCAACGCGTCGTAAACGGCGAGGTTGCCGTGCGGATGGTACTTGCCCATGACTTCGCCGACGATGCGGGCGCACTTGCGTGTGGCGCGTCCCGGAGCCAGGCCCATCTGCTGCATGGTGTAGAGAATGCGGCGATGCACCGGCTTCAATCCGTCGCGGACGTCGGGCAGCGCGCGGCCGATAATCACCGACAACGAATAGTCGAGATACGACCGCTTCATCTCCTCTTCAATGTTGACGGGCTGCAAGTTGAGGGCGCCCGGACCCCCTGAAGAAGGACCGTCGCCGCCAGGAGGAGGAGTTAAGGGAAGCTCAGGATTCTGATCGTCAGCCATGAAAGTCAGTTCTCAGTTCTCAGTAAAGGCTCGCGTAGGGACAGCCGCCCTCGGCTGTCCAGCGGAGCGAAGCTCCGCCCGCTCTGTCTCGGCGAAAATCTCGCTAAGCTCTTGCATTTACAGGCATTTATCTCTTAAGATCTACTTGAGAATTATACCACGTTCGAGGCCACCGAGGGGCGAGCAAAGGTTAGCTTTTCAGGCTCTTCTCTCAGGCCCTGCGCAAGGTCAGCAGCGTAATCTCCGGCGGCACCCCAATCCGCACCGGGAAGCCGAGGGTTCCGAGGCCCCGGTTTACATACAGCGCCGCCTTCTGCATGCCCGCCGTCTGCAAACCGTTGCCGGACGCAATGCCCGCATTCCCGTTCATCGGCCGGCGATAAAGTCCGGCGACAAAAGGCGTGATCAAGCGCGCCGGGCTGACGCTATGATCCACGATCTCAAACTTAACCTGCCCGCCATGAGTATGCCCCGCAAGGCTAAGCTCGATGCCAAGCTCGGCGGCGCGGTGAAACGAATTCGGATTGTGCGAGAGCAAAAAGTTAGGCATGTCACGCCGAATCAGATGTTCGACTTCCGCAAGCATAGGCCCGGTATGTTCGCCGCTCACCATGTGGTCGCGTTGGTAATCGACGCCCAGCAGATTAAAGCGCCCTCCGTTGTGCTCGACAACCGCGGACGAGGCGCGCAGCAGCCGCATTCCCTTTTCGCGGAAGAGTCGTTCCGCCTCGTCTTCCACCCCCGCATAAATTTCGTGGTTGCCGTTGCATCCCCAGACGCCCAGCGGAGCGCGCAGCCGGCTCAACTCGGTGATGCAGATGTCCAGCGGATCGCCTTCGCCGCTGACGAAGTCTCCGGTAACAAAAGAAATGTCAGGCCGCAGATCGTTCGCCATGTCGACGGCGCGGGCAATTTCGCGCGGCGGCATGTAGTCGCCAATGTGGATGTCGCTAAGCTGAGCGATGCGCAGCCCATCCAACTCCGGCGGAAGATTCGCGACCGGCACATCGACGCGCTCAACGGTATAGCGCAAGCGCCCGGCGGCAAATCCATAGGTGGCGGCAAGGAATGGAAAGCCGCCGGCGAGCACAGCTGCATATTGAAAAAAGGTGCGGCGCGAGGGACTGAACCCACCCGCAACCGCTCCGGAATGAAGCCGAAGCCGGGCCGCGGCGGCGTTCGTGACCCATTCCATCGCTCCTACCGATTCAACCGCCAGGAATCCAAAGAATGATGCGCCCAGCCACAAGCGGACAACTGTGGAGAGTGTCTTACCGAAGTTCAACCCGCCATAACTAAGGCGCGAGATCCCGTGCCCGAGCAGCGGATCAAGAAGGGTAGCCAGCAGCACAGCCGCCAGCGTGATCAGTACGGCATGAAGCCCGAAGCGCCAGTTGGCATTCGAGAACGAACCAATCCACGACCACGCCCGCATAAACCAAAATCGCTGGACGGCGTAGACCGCTAAAAAGAACAGCGCTAAGAAAAGAACTCGGCTAAGTATCAGGGCGAATACTCCAATATAAGAAGCTGAGGGCTTAGATGCGTTCGCGCGCGGGAAGGCTCGACGAAGATTGCGCCCTTCGTACCATGGATCGTCTGAAGACAGTCTTTATTGTCTCTTCGCTTTCCGAATGCGCCCGCGACCTTTCGCCGCGCGGCCCACGCTCGACGGAGGTTTGCGCATCCCTTCCAGCAATTCCTTCAACACCGTCGCGTTGTTATGTTCCTGGTTGCGCGAAGCGTACAAGAGAGTGACCTGTCCCTTGCCTTCCGCAAGACGATGGAGTTTCTCGACCGCGGCTGCGCCCTCTGCGCTCACCAGTTCTTTGAGATAGCGCTTCCGGAACATGCGCCACGCTTCGGGATTCGCATGGAACCACTGCCGCAGCTCATTCGAAGGCGCGAGGTCGCGCAGCCAGAACTTGGCCGCCGCGTCTTGTTTCGTCAGTCCGCGCGGCCACAGACGGTCCACCAGCACGCGCACTCCGTCCGACGGAGAAGCAGCTTCGTAAACGCGTTTGACGACAAGGTTCATGCTTTCCGTATTATCCTACCTCTGAGCCCGGTCTTGCAGGCGATGCCGCAATCGTCATTATTATGAGCTTTATTGTTATGAGCTCTTGCAACTGGATTTCTCCGTGTCTCCGTGCCTCCGTGGTGGTCCTTGCGTTTCTCGCGCTCGCCGGATGCGATGCCGAACGCCGCAAGTCCGATGCCGAACTCGGCCTCAACCCGCAACAAGCCGAAGGCAGAAAACTCTACGACAACTATTGCGACCGCTGCCATGAGCCGTACTCATCGCGCGGCAAGAAGGGTCCCAGCCTGAAAGGCGTCTTTAAGCAGCAGTACCTGTCGGTAAGCGGACTGCCCGCAAACGACGAGCGCATGACCGACATCGTCAAGAATGGCCGAGCGAAGATGGAAGGCTTCCGCCAGGTTATGACCGACCAGCAGATCCAAGACTTGCTTGCGTATTTGCACACGCTGTAGGGAACCCCCAGTTCCCAGTTCTCAAAAACCGTTGCGTTCAATTACGACTGCGGGTTTTAACTGAGAACTGAGAACTGACAACTGACAACTGAGACCTGGTCCTGTGGCATAATCGCCCTCGGTGTCCACCGCCAACAAATCCGAGCTGTTTCAGAAGCTGCCTTCGACGGACGAGCTTCTCCGCCATCCCGACATGCAGGCGCTGATCGAACGCGAGGGTCATTCAGCCGTCGCCGAAAGTATCCGGGTAGTACTCGCGCGTCTTCGTCAGCAAATCGGCCAGCAAATCGCCGACAACCAGCTCGACGAGAAGTCCTTGGACCTCGCACTCGGCGGCCTGTCCGCGGCGGTCGAACGTCAACTGCGCCAGTCGTTGAGTTACTCATTGCAGTCGCTCGTCAACGCCACCGGCGTCATCCTGCACACCAATCTCGGACGCGCGCCGTTGGCTGCCGTAGCGTTCGATCACGTTCGCGCCACCGCGAGCGCCTATTCCAATCTCGAATTCGACCTGTCAAAAGGCGAGCGCGGAAAGCGCGACGTCCACGTGGACCGCCTGTTCCAAAAGCTTCTCTCCGAAGATCACCTGGCAACAGATCACGTAGGGACAGCCGCCCCCGGCTGTCCAGCCGAGCAAAGCTCGGCAGCGATTTCGCCAGTCATCTCAACCATAGTCGTGAACAACAACGCCGCCGCGGTTCTGCTCGCCTTGAACTCGCTAGCGGAGGGCGGCGAAGTCATCGTCTCGCGCGGAGAGCTGGTCGAAATCGGCGGCTCGTTCCGCATTCCCGACGTGATGTCGAAATCGAATGCGACGCTGCGCGAAGTGGGCACCACCAACCGCACACGCGTCGCCGATTACGAACGCGCCATCAACGACTGTACGCGCCTGCTGCTCCGCGTGCATCGTTCCAACTTCGAAATCACCGGCTTCACCGAGCAGCCGGGGCTCGACGAACTGGTCGCTCTGGCCCGTCGCCGCAATCTTCCGCTCATGGAAGATCTGGGCAGCGGCGCGCTGTTCGATCTGCGCTCGGTTGGGATCACAGGTGAGCCGGGCGTCGTCGACAGCCTGCGCACCGGCGTCGACATCGTCACCTACAGCGGCGACAAGCTGCTCGGCGGCCCGCAAGCGGGATTGATCAGCGGCCGCGCCGATCTGGTCGCACGCATGCGCTCGAACTCGCTGTTCCGCGCCTTGCGCGTCGATAAGCTTACCTACGCCGCACTCGAGGCCACGCTGCTCGCCTACGTCAAACGCGACCACGACGCCGTGCCCGTGCTGCGCCTGATGCGCCTGTCGAAAGACGCGATCGCGCGCCGAGCCGAAACCATCGTTTCCAAGGTTGAATCCGCGGAAGCAAAATCAGCGCACCTCAAGCTGGAACTCGTCGATGGAGAATCCGTTATTGGCGGGGGTGCCGCGCCCTCGGCGGTCCTGCCCACGCGCCTGATCGCGCTGACCCATGCCGATCTCAGCGCCGACGAACTATGCGCCCTTCTCCGCGCCTCGACGCCGCCCATCATCGCCCGCGTCGAAGAAGGCCGAGTGTTGTTAGACCTGCGCACGGTATTCCCCGAGCAGGATGCGGTTCTAGTAGAGATGCTGACCTTACTTGCTCCACCTTCTTCCGCAATAAAATAGTGTGGTGGCGGGGCAAAGCCCCGTCACCACACGGGCATGGCGTGAGCTGATTCCAAATTGCCAATTACAAATTACCAATTAACAATGGTTCTATGATTCTCGGCACCGGCATTGACATCACCGAAGTTCCGCGCATCCGCGAAAGCATCGAGCGCTTCGGCGACCGCTTTCTTCGCCGCATCTTTACCGACGGCGAAATCCGTTATTGCGAGCAAAAAGCCACCCGCTTTGAAAGCTATGCCGCGCGCTTCGCCGCTAAGGAAGCCGGAATGAAGGCGCTGGGCACGGGATGGAGTCGCGGCGTTCGCTGGCGCGATATCGAAGTGGTGCGCCCGAAAGGGCAGCGTCCCACCATTCAATTTCACGGCGAGGCCGCGGTGATTGCGGCCAAGCTTGGCACGAAGAACGTTGCGCTCTCGCTCACCCACACGTCCGACCAAGCCCTGGCCCACGTCATTCTGGAAAATTAGCTTCAGCTTTCAGCCATCGGCTCTCCGTCGCCGCCATGCCGTAACCTCCTGATTCAGAATAACCTTCAGTCCCCTCGCAACATGCGCAAAGGTTCAGGGTTTATATGGGCGGAAGGTAATGAGGCTGGGCACTTACTTTTAGGTCAAAATGGCTAGGTTGAAAGAAAGGCGATGATAATGAAGCGCTCTATCCGTTGGCTGGTATTCGGACTTTTGATGTTGTCGGTTTCGGTGTTGTCGCTCTCGACGGCATCGTCGGCGCAAGTCGGGATTGGGATTTCGGTGCGGGTCGGCCCGCCCGCCCTGCCCGTCTATGCGCAACCCATCTGTCCCGGTCCGGGCTATATGTGGACGCCGGGTTATTGGGCGTGGAGTGACGACGACGGCTACTACTGGGTCCCCGGGACCTGGGTGGTGGCGCCGGTGGGCATGCTGTGGACCCCGGGCTACTGGGGCTTTGGGGGCGGCTTCTACGCCTGGCACGCTGGCTATTGGGGGCCGCATGTCGGCTTCTACGGCGGGATCAATTACGGCTTCGGATACGGCGGAGTCGGCTTTGGCGGCGGAGAGTGGCGAGGCGGCCGCTTCTTCTACAACCGCTCGGTGACCAACGTGAACGTGACCAATGTGACGAACGTGTACAACCGGACCGTCATCGTGAATAACCGGCGGAACGTGAGCTTCAACGGTCCCGGCGGGATTGACGTGCGTCCGTCTCGGCACGAGGAAGAGTTTGCGCGCGAGCCGCATAGGGCGGCGCTGGCCGAGCAATCGCAACACGAACGGGCCGCCAGCCGGGATCGGCAACTGTTCGCATCCGAGAATCATGGGCGTCCGGCAATTGCGGCCACGGGTCGGCCGGGCGAGTTCAGGGGAGCTCACGTCGAGAGAGCCAGAGCGGCGGGAGAGCCCTATCGCGAGCCTAGAATCTCGCCGCGGGAAGCGCGCGGGCAGTCGCCCGACAATCGCGGTGGCAATCGCGGCTTCAACCAATCGCCCAGAAACCAGTCGCCCAGAAATGGTGGCAACTTCAACGACCGCGCTGTGGCACGTCCCGAGAACGGAAACCGGGGACAGATGTCGCACGGCAGCCCCCGCGACAACGTGAACCACGGCGCCAGACCCGCGAGGGAGTCTCAGAGACAGGAGAGGGTCGCTCCGGTCCGAATGGAGAAAGCAAATCGGGCGCCGGCAAAAGCGGAACAGAAAGGTAACGGCCGCGAGCGTCGCTAAACGGGCGACGTAAACGCGCCCTAGTCGTATTGAAAAAAGGCTCTCATTCTCCGCGCCGAACCCGAGGAGAATGGGGGCCTTCGTTTTGGCGCAAACTCCGGGTTCTCCGCTTTCGAGAAGAATCCTCTACCGCAGAGGCTACAGAGCATCCTAGGGGAGAGCGGCCAGACGCCGGGGAATCTCAAACCCTGAAATTCCGTCGTGTTTGCTATGATGCTTCTGTCGTCTACTGACCAACTTGCCTAGCCAGAAGCAGCTGAAATGGTCGCAACTGCGCGTGGGACTCACCGTCCTGTTCGCCAGCGTCACCCTCGCCGTCCTCATCTTCGTGATGAGCGGAAGCGGCGGATGGTTCACCCGCAAGATCACGCTGCGATCGTATCTCGATAACGCGGGAGGTCTGCGGCAAGGCGCGCCCGTGCGTTTGGCGGGCGTGGACATCGGCAACGTAACGCTCATCCGGATCGTGGGCGGCAAGCCCTTGACGCCGGTCGAAATCACGATGAAAGTCAACACCAAGTACTCCTTTAATCTGCGCAAAGACTCCGTGACCTTGTTGAGCACGGCCGGAGTCTTGGGCGAAACCTATGTGGACGTTGACAGTTCGACGGCCAAGGGGCCCGAGGCCACCGACGGAGACACGCTGGCGGCCCGCAGCCAGCCCGAACTCCAGGATGTGGTGCGCGCCAGCCAGGGCACGCTGCAGAACATGGACGCGCTGCTCAAGCGACTGGACCGCATCGTGGCGTTTATCGAGAGCGGCCAGGGTTCGATCGGCAAGGTCATCTACGATCCGGCTCTGTACGACCGGCTCAACGCGACCGTGACCGAATTCAAGGGACTGGTGGATGATATCCAGAGCGGCAAGGGCTCGCTCGGCCCGCTGTTCACCAGTGACGAGGCCTACAAGAAGGCGATTGCCGCCATCGACAAGCTGAACACGATCATCGACGACTTGCAGCAAGGCAAAGGCACGGCCGGCAAGCTGCTCAAGGATCCTGCGCTGTATGAAAACGCGAACCAGACGATCGCCAACGTTCGCCAATTGACCGGCGATATCAATGCCGGCAAGGGTGCGCTTGGCAAAATGACGCACGACGAGGAATTCGCCGCCCGCCTGCAAACCACCATGAACAATCTGGCGGCGCTCACCGGGCGCATGGAAAAAGGCGAGGGCACGGCGGGAATGCTGCTCAAGGATCCTACGCTTTATAACAACAGCAACCAGCTGCTGCTGGAGGTGCGGGAACTGGTAAAAGCGATCCGCCAGGACCCCAAGAAATATCTGACGATCCACATGAAAATCTTCTGATTGGGATGGACGTTGGTCGGCGGTCGTAGCCATGATCGTCTTGGATCTCCGTTTGCACCGACCAACGACTGACGACCAACGACTGATCTGATTCCTGTAATCAGATTTTCGGTTGACCGTTTTCAGCGGCTTTCGTCCAATACAGCGGTTCAGTGTGTTCTGTATCTCCATTAGGAAGTCCCACATCTGGATTCGAGGTTCTCATGCGCAATTTCTTGAAAGTGTTGACCGTCTCCATGATGCTTGTGTCGGC
>JBGPFV010000060.1:0-9870 GCA_041483535.1 Terriglobia bacterium
CGCCAACTGGCCGAACACCACTACTACGCCGCGCTCGATCTGGTTCTCGAAGGCCACCACGAACAGGCGGTCGAGGAGTACCGGCGGGCGCTGGCGGCTGATCCCAGGTTCACCGATGCGCTGCATGGACTGAGCCGGGCGCTGCAGGACCTCAACCGCCTCGACGAAGCGATAGAGGTCTCCAAGCGAATTTCAGAAATCGATCCCGACGACATTCTGGCGCACACCAGCCTCTCGATCCTGTATCAGAAGAAGGGAATGGTTCCCGAGGCCGAGGCGGAAGGGAACAAGGCGCGGGTGCTGGGGTGGAAGCAGCAGCTGAAGAAGGGGAGCGGGTGAGGGCTTTCACAGCAAACTACTCATCGGAGAGTCCTCGTTGTTATGGTCGCCGTTTGAAAACTCAGGTATTATCATTCAAGAAAATTCGAGGGGGCACGAAAGGTGGCCAATGCACTCTCATCCCTGGGACGAGTGGATTCCTGGCGTGCTAAACAAGGCCCAAGTCATTCGGTTGTGTGACGAGGGCTACATCACTGGCGTCGAGACCCCGAATGAGGTTGTGGACCTATCCTCCATCGATCTTTCTCTCTCTGACGAAGCTTTTGAGATGAAGGACGGCTCGGTGAAGCCCGGTCCATCCGATTACGACCATCTTCTTCGGAACAGGAAACTCGCCGAAAAACTGGAACCTGAATCCGACGGCAGTTTCCTTCTGAAGAACAAGGCGACATACGTTTTCAAGCTGCGGGAGCGATTGTCCCGCTTAGGTGACAGTATATACGGGCAGGCGACAGCGAAAAGCTCGGTCGGGCGGGTCGATGTTCTCGCGAGGCTAATCGTAGACGGAATGGATACGTATGAATGCTTCGAGCCAGAGCGGAACGCCTCCGGAAACATGTACCTTGAAATCACTCCAATTACTTTTCGCGTTCGAGTGAAGCGAGGCGCACGCCTCACTCAGCTTAGGCTGTTTTATGGGAACCCTCTGGACGTCCAAATAAAGAGCAAGGAGCTGTATAGAACGGTCCTTGAGGGCCCCGGGGCTGTTGACGGGAGCCTGTCTGTTCATCTGCAAAACGAAAAATGGGGTGGACTTCCCGTGGCGGCCTTTTGTGCGAAGAGCGAGGCAAGTATGGACGATCCAATTCCCCTGTGGACTGGGAAGGGTGGAAAATCCGATCCGTGTAAGTATTGGCGGTTCTGGGAGTCCATCGACGGTCGGTTGAGGATCGAAAAGGAGCAATTTTACATCTTAAGATCAAAGGAGCGAATAGCCGTTCCACCAGGGATCGCCATCTACTGTAGGGCCAGCGACGAGACTATCGGCGAGATGAGAATACATTACGCGGGTTTCGTTCACCCGCACTTCGGTTTGCAGCGAAAAGATCGCTCGAAGGGAACGCCACTCATTTTCGAGGTGCGGGGCCATCAAGTTCACGTCAGTCTTGCCGACGGGGAAAAGATGGCAAACCTGATTTTCTACCGAATGTCTCGGGACTCGGAAGCCCCGGACCCGGCAGACGACGAATACGGGAACCAAACCCTGAAACTCTCAAAGTTTTTCGGAGAATGGCCCGAGAAGTTGGAAAGGGATGAACATGGCAACGTCACGGCGAAGTAGCCCAGAGCAATCCGGGACCTTATTTCCGTTCACCAGTGAATTCCGCATCGTGAAGCTGGGGAGCGAGGATGCGCGAAAACTGACTGACAATCTGAGGGTCCTCAAGGGGCTCATCGACGCTAGTGAGGATATGTATCCGAGCATCGGACGCTGGTTCAGCACGAAGGTCGTCCCCGGCCTAAGGTCATCGCAGAGGGCCGCATGGGTTGGCTATGAAGGCCAGAATGCGGTTGCGGCAGCGGTGTTGAAGACGGGGGAACGGTCGAAATTTTGTCATGTGAAGATTCACCGGGACCTTCAGGACATGGACCTTGGACGCCTTTTCTTCACGATGATGACTCTAGAAGTACGCCATCTCGCGAAGGAGATACACTTCACTCTTCCTGAGAGCCTTTGGGAATCGAAGGCGAAATTTTTTCGGTCATTCGGTTTTTCTTCCGTTACAAAGGCATCCCGCCAGTACAGGAACGGAGACGTCGAGTTGGTGTGCTCCGCCCCATTGGCAATCGCGCAAAGATCGGCATTGGCGAGGTTGCCAGAGTTGATCGTCAAGTTCAATGTCGGTGGGTATTCCATGGTTGGTGACATATTGGTCAGCATGAAACCGAAGTACGCTGATCGCATCCTAGCCGGATCGAAGTTGGTTGAGGTCAGGAAAAAATTCTCAGGCAGGTGGGTTGGCCGCAGGGCAGTGCTCTATGCCTCCAGTCCGCAAAAAGCGCTCGTCGGCGAAGCGACGGTTCGTGCAGTGACATCCGGCTCGCCCACTGAGATATGGGCTCGGTTTGGCCCGAACATCGGCTGTTCGTCTGGAGAATTCGCCGAGTACGTGGGTGGGGCTACCAAAGTGAGTGCGATCGAACTAGATGACGTGTACCCCTACAGGGAGCCGGTCAGCGTGTCACAGATCTCACACCTGCTGCGGCAGGACCTGCGTCCACCTCAGTCTTATTGCGACCTACGCCTCGACGACCCGAAGGGTGGTTGGGCACGAGCTGTATCTGTGGCGAGCATTCTCCACGGGAGATTCTCTCCACGTAGATGTGATTCAGGATTAGGGGACGCGTGATCGATCAGGTTGATTAGAAGAAGACTGAAATGAAATATCTCGTCGTCTACGAAAAATCAAACACAGGGTGGGGCGCGTACGCTCCCGACTTGCCTGGCCTAGGCGCTGCGGGCAAAACGCTGGATGAGGTGAAGGAACTCATCCGCGAGGCGGTTGAGTTTCACTTGGAAGGCATGCGCGCCCACGGCGATCCGATTCCCGCAGCCAGCGCGATGACTGAATACATCACGATCTGAAAGTTCAATTGGGCGGCCGGTACCAAACCGTCGCCGCACCCTTGGACACCTTGCCTTGACATTCTCGCCCCCTCCACTAGGATAGAAAACAGAACAGAAACTCCCAGCGCGGAGGAACGATTCATGAACATCGAAATCCGCGATGCGGCTCTCCAAGCCCGCATCCAAAGACAACTCCAGGCGACCGGAGCCACCAGCGTTGAGGAAGTTTTGCTCCGCTTGCTGGAAACTCAGGAGGAACAGGATCGCTGGCTTCTGGAGAACCGGGAAGCGATCAACGCAAAGATCAGGCGCGGCATCGAGCAACTCGATCGCGGCGAGGGAATCCCGGAACACCGGTTGGATGCCCATCTGGCGAAACTGAAGGCCCAGCCTGAATGACCGTGCGCTACGTTCTTGCGCCGGGAGCCGCCCTCGATCTTGTCCAAATCTGGCGGTATATCAAGGCACAGAGCAGCGTCGCGGTGGCGGATCGCGTTGAAGCGGTCATACGAGAGAAGATAGCGTTTCTGGCACGCGTACCCGGTGCCGGACATCTGCGCAAGAGTCTGACTGACCAGGATGTAAGGTTCTTCCCCGCTTACTCGTACTTGATCGTATATCGGTCCGACACCAGACCACTGCAAGTCGTTCCCATTCTCCACGGCCGTCGTGACGTGGAACAAATCCTCAAAGGTCGTCTGTGAGCAGGGGCCGACCTTCGCTCGGCTTGGACGGGCGAGGGCGCCCGTCCCCACACGAGGCCCTCTGCGGTTAGAATTGCCCCATGCGTGAAGTCGTCGTAGTTTCTTCCGTCCGCACTCCGGTAGGCCGCGCGTATAAGGGTACGCTGCGGGCTACGCGCCCCGATGAACTGGCTGCCATTGCCATCAAGGGCGCGCTCGATCGCGTGCCGCAGCTTGATCCCAAGGAAATTGAAGACGTCATCCTGGGCTGCGCCATGCCTGAGGCTGAGCAGGGGATGAACGTGGCCCGCATCGCGTCGCTGCGCGCGGGGCTGCCGGTTGAGGTTTCGGCGGTGACCATCAATCGCTTCTGCTCGTCCGGCTTGCAGGCGATTGCCATGGCGGCCGAGCGCATCCTGGCGGGCGGCGCCGAGGTGATGGTGGCGGGCGGGACCGAATCAATGTCGATGATCCCCATGGGCGGCAACAAGATTTCGCCTAACCCTTGGCTGGTCGATCATTATCCGGATGCCTATCTTTCGATGGGCCTGACGGCGGAGCGGGTGGCAGCGCGCTTCGGCATCACGCGCGAGCAGTGCGACCAGTTTTCCTTGCGCAGCCATCAGAAGGCGCTGGCGGCGATCGCGGCGGGCAAGTTCGAGGATGAGACGGTTGCTGTGCCGGTGAGCTTTACAACTCTCAATGGCAGCAATGGCCGTGTGGTGGCGGGGCTCGGCCCCGCCCCCGCACCACACAAGCCGAAGCGGCAGGAAATTTCTTTCGAAGTGGACGAAGGCCCCCGCGCCGATACTTCACTCGAGGCTCTAAGCGCGCTCAAGGCCGCGTTTCACGTGAAGGGCGTGACCACGGCCGGAAATTCCTCGCAGATGTCGGATGGCGCGGCCGCCGCCGTGGTGATGTCGGCCGAGCGGGCGAAGGCTTTGGGCATTGCTCCGCTGGCCCGCTACGTCGCATTTGCCACTGCTGGATACAAGCCGGAAGAAATGGGCCTCGGGCCGGTGTTTGCCATCCCCAAGGCGCTGAAGCTGGCCGGATTGAAGCTCTCGGATATCGACGTCATCGAACTCAACGAGGCGTTTGCGGCGCAGTCGCTGGCGGTGATCCAGGAAGCCGGACTCGATCCCGAGCGCGTGAATCCGAACGGAGGCGCGATCGCCCTGGGCCATCCGCTGGGATGTACGGGCGCTAAGCTGACGGCCAGCGTCATTCGCGAACTGAAGCGTCGCCACGGACGCTACGGCTTGGTGACGATGTGCGTTGGTGGCGGCATGGGCGCGGCGGGAATTTTTGAAAATTTGAATTGAGCGCGGAGCCCATGCGCAGGATTGCCCGCCGCTAGAGTTAATGCACTCCCCGGGCATTGAGAAAACTGCTGTAGGCCTTGTCGGCGGTCAGGATGTGCCCCTTCCACCAGGTCTGCAGGAACAGCAGCAGCGAGACGGGAACTCCCTGCTTACCGGCGCGGTAGTCTTCCAGAAACTTGGTAACCGTCTTGCCAAACCGCTGGTGCTCCAGACAGTGGGTTTCGAGTCCGGGGAATTGGTATTCGGTCATCAGCGCTTCTTCGGCGGCGAAGTGGGCCTGTGCGTACTCGACCAGTTTCCGCAGAACCGGTTCGGTGATTCTTGCGCCTGCGCCCCTGGCGAGGGCTTCGTTGAGTTCATTGATGGTCGCGAAGAAACCTTGATGCTGAGCATCGAGGGCCGCGATGTTCACGCTGTATTTTTCCGTCCAGCGGAAAGCTGAGGTTTCAACGCTCATGGGGTTCCGTCCTTAATACTGGAATATCGGCCATTGACGGGATCTTCATGACACCGAGAGAACAGGGAATTTCACACTTGCAACTGCCGGGCCATATCGCGCTCGAACCGGCCCTGCCTGCAACCCAGTAGACGCCTGCCCAGACTTCTCATAGACTTCTAATGATTACCCTTAATCATTAACCCTGAACTTCTCGGCCTACTTGCCGGTCTTTACTCAATAGGGGTTTGAAATGGCGACGACAGCAATACCTAAGACCAAGATTCTCGGCGGCAGCTTCCTGCTGGAAGAGCGGCAGACGGCCGATGTCTTCACCCCGGAAGATTTTTCCGAGCAACACCAGATGATTGGGAGGACGACCGAAGAGTTTGCCCTCAACGAGATTCTGCCCCAGGCCGAGAAGATCGAACACAAGGATTTTTCGATTTCGCGCGACCTGCTGAAAAAGGCCGGCGACCTCGGCCTCAGCGGAGTTGAAATTCCCGAGGCCTACGGCGGCCTCGAAATGGACAAAGTCACCGCCGCCATCATCGCCGACCACATCGCCAAGTACGCCGGGTTTGCCACCACCTGGGGCGCGCACAGCGGCATCGGCTTGTTGCCCATCGTCTATTTCGGCACCGAAGAGCAGAAGAAAAAATACCTGCCGCGCCTCGCCACCGGAGAAATTGTGGGCGCGTATGCCTTGTCGGAAGCCTCTTCCGGCTCCGACGCCCTCAATTGCCGCGCCCGTGCCGTGCTTTCGCCCGACGGCAGGCACTACATCCTCAACGGCGAGAAGATGTGGATCACCAACGCGGGCTTTGCCGACCTGTTCACCGTGTTCGCAAAAGTTGACGGCGAAAAGTTTTCCGCGTTCCTCGTCGAAAGAACTTTTCCGGGATTTTCCGCCGGCGCCGAAGAGCACAAAATGGGCATTCGCGGATCTTCCACCTGCCCCATCATCCTGAACGATTGCCAGGTGCCGGTCGAGAACTTGCTCGGTGAAGTGGGCAAGGGGCACATCATCGCCTTCAACATCCTGAACATCGGACGTTTCAAACTTTGCGCCATGTGCGTGGGCGGGGCGCGGGTTTCGATCGAACATGCCGTGGCCTACGCCAAGCAACGCAAGGCGTTCGGCAAGACGATCGGCGAATTCGGCCTGATACGGGAAAAAATCGCGAACATGGCGACGCTGATCTATGTCGGTGAGTCGCTCGTCTATCGCACCGTCGGGATGATGGACGCGCTGCTTTCGGAAATCGACTCGGCGAGCCCGGATGCTGCCGCCGTAGCAAAAGAACGGCGCAAGGCGATCGAGGAATACGCCGTCGAGTGCTCGATCCTCAAAGTCTGGGGTTCGGAGATGATCGATTACGTCGTCGACGAATCGCTGCAGATCCATGGCGGGTACGGCTTCGTGGAAGAGTATCCCGCGGAAGGCGCCTACCGCGACGCTCGCATCAATCGCATTTTCGAGGGCACGAACGAAATCAACCGGCTGATCATCACCGGATTTCTGCTGAAGCGGGCCATGAGCGGCCAGTTGCCCCTGCTGCCGGCGATCAAGAAGTTGATGGACGAAGTGCTCAGCGGGCCGTCCGTCGGCGAAGAGATCGAGGGTCCGCTGGCCGAAGAACGCAAACTGGTCGGGCAGGCGAAGAAGCTGGGCCTGTTCGTCTCCGGAGCGGCCACGCAGAAATATATGCAGGCGATCCAGGAGCAGCAGGAAGTGATGGGTGCGATCGCCGATATGACGATCGAGATTTACGCCATGGAATCGGCGGTGCTGCGCGCGCAAAAGATGGTCGAACAAAAAGGAGAAGCGTCGGCTGCCCTGGCGGTTGCGATGACGCGAGTCTATCTGACGCAGGGGTTCGAAAAAGTCGAAGCGGCGGCAAAAAAAGTCATTGCCGACGTGGCCGAAGGCGACATGCTGCGGACGCAGTTGGCGATCGTGCGGCGCTTGTCCAAGCACGAACCCTTCAACACGATTGCGTTGCGCCAGCAAATCGCGCAGAAGACGATTGAAGCGGGCAAGTACCGGCTGGCGTAGGCGATTACGCAGCGCGGCGATGTGGCTGTTGGTACAACCATGCGCCCGTGATAACTTCATGCAGGGGGGAGTCGAAGGAAAATGCCAATCGGCACATTCACCGCGGTTCTGCACAAAGAAGGCGACCTGTACGTTGCCGACTGCCCGGAAGTTGGTACGGTCAGCCAGGGTAAGACTGTCGAAGAAGCCATCGCCAACCTCAGGGAAGCGACCGAGCTCTACATGGAGGAGTTCCCCCCCGACGGCTCCAGTCGGCCGTTGGTCACCATCTTCGAGGCACGTTATGCCTAGACTGCCCCGTGTATCAGGGGCAGAAACGATCCGCGCTCTAGAACGACTGGGTTTCACTCAGGTTCGGCAACGCGGGAGTCACGTTGTGCTTAAGCGCGCTGGACCAGATAGAGTCACTGGTTGCGTCGTCCCCATGCATTCGGAACTTGCAATCGGAACACTGCGCGGAATCTTAAAGCAAGCGGGAGTTCGAGCGGAAGAATTGATCGCTCAGCTGTAATCATTCGAACCAGCCGCTGCGGTAAGCCATCCACCACGAGATGTACGCGATAGGAATAGTCGCGCCCAGCGCCCACCAAAGCGGCAGCACAAAATCGGCGGCCAGCCCAAGCACGGTGAACGAGATCCAGAAGATCTTGCGCTCCATACTTTGGATTGTAAGTCCTTCCCGCCACGTGCGATCTGCGTTAGCAGCTGGCGAAAAAACTTTGGTTTCGTATCCGGACGGAGGTTCACCTTCTGTCTGTAGAGACGGGGCTTGCCCCGTCTCAGCCGCGTCCAGCCGCGTCTCTACCATCAGGCCTTGGGCCGAAGTTCTTCCATCACACTCTGCATCAGCTCTTTCGCGTCCGTCAGGTTTTTCATGATGAGCTGCACATCCATAGCTGGCTTGCCCGGCCAGCGCTGGCTTTGGCAGTAGATGCCGTGCTGCCCGACCAGGGCCATGGCGTCGGTGACCAGGTCCAGGGTGACCGCAAGGCGTCCGCGGGGCACGCCCATGCGCAGTTCGTGGTGCTCGATCTCTTCCCGTTTTTCGTTGAAGACGGCCATGGACAGATTGTAGCGGGGATGTGGGTATAATTCTTGGGTTCGGCCTTTAGCTCTTAGCCTTTAGCCGTTCGCTTAAACGAACCCGCACCCGAGGTCAATGGGGCGTGCTCGGGAAACCGACGCAACCTACGAATGTTTTGGCTAAGAGCCAAAAGCCAAGAGCTAGAAGCTAGAAGCTAGAAGCTAAAAGCCATCTCAGGAGGAACAAATCCATGAAGAAATTCGCATTACTCGCAGCATCGCTTTTCGCCATCGCAACTCTCGCGTCGGCGCAGATGGGCATGTCGCATGACAAATCCAAGCGTCCCAGTCCGCCGGCCAGTGCGGCGTGCAAGTTTTCCGATGGCAAAACCATCCACGTGGACTATTCCAGTCCGCGCGCGAAAGGGCGGAAAATTTTCGGCGCCGCCAGCGAGAAGGCGCTGGTGCCCTACGGAGAGATCTGGCGCACGGGAGCGAACGAAGCGACCACGTTCGTCAGCGACACGAATCTGACGGTGGGCGGCAAGGCTGTGCCCGCGGGCAGCTACACCCTCTTCACCATCCCGAACGCGGACGCTTGGTCGTTGGTCGTCAGCAAGAAGACGGGCGAGTGGGGAACGGACTATCCCGGTGAGAAGGAAGATTTGGTCCGCGTGCCGATGAGTGTTTCCAAAACCAGCGCGCCAGTGGAGAACTTCACCATCGCGTTCGACCAGGCAGGCAGCAAATGCACGCTGCGCATGGAGTGGGAAAACACCCGCGCCAGCGTCGAGATTACAAAGTAAGAAGTTGGTTCCTGTGCAAGGGCCGAAGGGCTCCCTTCGGCCCCGTTTCGAATGACGTACTCAAAAAGCCGGAGAACGTGAAGAGCCCTAAGAAGTAGATCGTTTTGGGCGCACTTGGATCTTCCACCCAAGTTGCTTTGCCATCGTGCGGACGTAACGCTTCTGAGCCCTGAGCGTTTCTGCCGGATTAACCCGACGTCTTTCGGTAGGTTCATCAGGTGACCTTGTTTCAACGATTTTGACGCGGATTTCATCGCCGACGCGAAGGTGCTTTTGGCGCACCCATGCGACGAGCTCATTAACGGGGCTGACGAGGCCACCCACCTCCATAAACAGGTCTCCATTTACCCAGTTGACAATCGCCGATAGAACTCCGTGGTCACCGATGCCAGCCAGACAGAGCCTCTTGCCATTTAGATAAACCTTGAATGCGCGCATAGGAATACGATTTTACATCGTGTATGTCAAAGGCATAATTTCGCATTTCCCGCGCTATACTAAAACCCGATGCGCCCAATGCTGCGCTTTCTCTGGAACTCCACCCGTGGCCACCGGATTGCCCCCTGGCGCAGTCCCTATCTTCTATGGCGCATCGAGACCTACACCGGCGTCAAAATGACCCAGATCGGA
>JBGPFV010000061.1:0-9854 GCA_041483535.1 Terriglobia bacterium
GGCGATCGTGCACGGCCGGGCCTCCGACGCGCGCGTACCTCGCCGGGGGTTCGTGGTCTGCGATTTTGGTGTTATACTCGCCGGTTATTGTTCGGATCGCACGCGGACTGTGCACGTCGGACGGCCTTCGGGAGAAGCTCGGGGGTTGTACGAGGCCGTGCTGGAAGCGCAGGAAGCTGCGATCGCGGCGGTTCGTCCGGGCGTGACGGCGGCCGAAGTCGATGGCGCCGCGCGTCATGTGCTCCGGAAGCGGAAACTGGCGCGGTACTTCACCCATTCGACCGGGCATGGTTTAGGATTGGAGATTCACGAGTTGCCCAGGTTGGCGGCGGGGCAAACCCAGAAACTGGAGCCGGGAATGGTCATTACAATCGAGCCCGGGGCGTACGTTGCCGGGAAGTGGGGCGTGCGGATCGAAGATGTGGTGGTGGTTACCTCTTCGGGCTGCGAAGTGCTCACGCCCACCGACAAGGAACTGGTTGTTATTTAGCAAGTCTGATTTCCTGTAGAGACGCGGCTTGCCGCGTCTCCTGCCGCGGAGTGAGACGGGGCAAGCCCCGTCTCTACAGACGGAAGAACATAACGAGACCAAAACGGACTCGCCCTTATCCATGAATCAAAAAGAGCTGAAAGAACTGATCGAGTTCTTAATCGAAAAAGACATTGCCGAATTTGAATTGGAGCGCGGCGACGTCAAGGTGAAGATCAAGCGCGCTGCCGAACCGGCGCCCGTGGGGTTGCCGGATTCCCGGTATATCGCGGTTCATCCGGCGCCGGTTAGCGCGGGCGCCCACGTTCCCGCTTCGGCGCCAGCCAAAGTCGAACTCGCCGCCGCAGCCGCGGCAGTCCCTGAGCCGGAAGAAGATCTGCACATTGTGCGGTCGCCGATCGTGGGCACTTTTTACGAAGCGCCCTCGCCGGGATCCCCGCCCTTTGTCAAGGTCGGCGATACGCTGGAAGTAGGCCAGGTTCTGTGCATTGTCGAAGCGATGAAGCTGATGAACGAAATCGAATGTGACGTGGCGGGAGAGTTGGTCAAAAAGCTCGTCGCCAACGGCCAGCCTATCGAGTACGGCCAGGAACTGTTTGCCCTGCGGCCGGCAAAATAAGCTCTCAGCTCTTAGCTATCAGCTCTCAGTAAAATCAAGTGCTGTGGCAGTCACGAGATTTTAGTGAGAGCTGAGAGCTGAGAGCTGACGGCTGAGAGCTTTCACATCATGTTCAAGAAAATTCTGGTAGCGAATCGCGGCGAGATTGCGCTGCGCGTCATTTGCGCATGCAAGGAACTCGACATCCGCTCGGTGGCGATCTACAGCGAGGCGGACCGGAATTCGCTGCACGTGCGCTTTGCCGATGAAGCGATTTGCATCGGCCCGCCGCAACTGGCGCAGAGTTATCTCAACATTCCCGCCGTGATCAGCGCGGCGGAGATCGCGAATGTGGACGCTATCCACCCTGGTTATGGACTGCTTTCGGAAAATGCCAACTTCGCGGAAGTATGCGAGGCCTGTCACATCAAGTTCATCGGGCCCACTCCGGATGTCATCCGGCTGATGGGCGAAAAAGAAAAAGCTCGAGCCGCGATGAAGGAATATGGTGTGCCGATCCTTCCCGGCTCCGACGGTGTGGTAGCGTCCGAAGGAGAAGCGGGCGAGTGGGCGCGGCAGATCGGGTTTCCCGTCATCCTCAAAGCCACGGCGGGCGGCGGCGGGCGGGGCATGCGCATTGTGCGCCAGGAAGACGAACTGCCCGGCCTCTACCGGCAGGCGCAGTCCGAGGCGTCGGCCGCCTTCGGCAACGGCGATCTTTATCTGGAGCGTTATGTCGAGAACCCCCGCCACATCGAGTTCCAGGTGCTGGGCGATGAGCATGGCAACGTCGTTAGCCTGGGAGAACGCGAGTGCTCGATTCAGCGGCGCCACCAGAAACTGCTCGAAGAGTCGCCGTCGGTGCGGGTCACGCCCGAGCTGCGCAAGGAAATCGGAGACGTCATCAGTAAGACGCTCAGCCAGGTCGGGTACCACAATGCCGGGACCATCGAATTCCTGATGGATCAGGAGCGGCGGCTCTACTTCATCGAAATGAACACACGCATTCAGGTGGAGCATCCGGTTACGGAGATGGTCACGGACGTGGACCTGGTGAAGAGTCAGATCATGATCGCGGCGGGCGAAAAGCTGTCCGACGTGTTGCACGGCCCCATCGTGCATCGCGGACACGCGATCGAATGCCGCATCAACGCCGAGCATCCGGAGAAGTTCACGCCCTCGGCGGGTAAGATCACCACCTTCAACCCACCGGGAGGCACAGGCGTGCGTATCGACACTGCTGCTTACGCCGAAGGCACGATTCCTCCATACTATGATTCGCTCATCGCCAAGCTGGTGGTGCGCGGCAAGGATCGCAGCGAAGCCATCTCGCGCATGAGCCGCGCTCTGGGAATGTTTATCGTGGAAGGAATCCACACGACGATACCGCTGCACCGGCGGATACTGGCGGACCCGGATTTCCGCGCGGGCAATTTCGATACCGGATTCATCGAGAAATTTCTGGCGAAGAAAGAAACTTGAGTCCTGTGGAGCGACGGGCGTCTCGCCCGTCCTGCCGGGCGGGGACGCCCGGCTCTCCACCGGCAATCGGAGACGCGGCGAGCCGCGTCTCTACAGTTAAGACCATGTCGCAACTACCGCGGCTCTATCCGATTCTCGACCCTGCTTGTTTCCCCGACGCGGCCGGAATGTTCGCCGCCGCCGAGCAACTCGCGGCTGCCGGCTGCACTCTGCTGCAGTACCGGAACAAATACGGCAACGCCCGGCTAATGTTGGAGCAGACTCGCGCACTCAGAGCAAGGCTGGGATCAAGCGTCAAGTTCATCATGAACGACCGCGCCGATCTCTGCCTGGCGGCTGGCTTCGATGGTTTGCACCTGGGCCAGGACGATTTGTCTCCCGAGTCTGCCCGGACCATCATCGGCAGAGATCGCTGGCTTGGCGTGTCGACCCACAATCCGGAGCAACTGGCGGAAGCCGACAAAACTTCCGCCGACTATCTTGCCGTCGGCCCCGTCTTTGCGACGAGCAGCAAAGCCAATCCCGATCCAGTCGTGGGACTGGCAGGGGTTCGCCGGGCAAGGGAACTGACGCGCAAGCCGCTGGTTGCGATCGGCGGCATTACCCGCGCCAATGCCCGCTCCGTCATCGAAGCCGGAGCCGATGCCGTGGCGGTGATATCCGACTTGTTACGGGATCCAGGCAAATCAGCAGAGGAATTTCTGCGTGTTCTGGGGTAAAGTTGAAAAGCTCTTGCAAGGATGCGATCCCGTCACCGGATGAAATCCCCGTAGAGACGCGGCTTGCCGCGTCTCCCGCAGCCGACGAGGCGCTGCGGGCCGAGACGGGGCACGCCCCGTCTCTACAGAAGTAAGTGTTAAGCAGCTTTTAGGAGGTTCGTGAGCACGAAAGTTCAGCCCCCCGCTTCGTCTTCCCGCTCCGACGATTGGTCACAGCATACCCATCAGGACCAAGAGCTGGTCAAAGGTCTTGGCCTGACCAGCGCCACCATGCTGGTGATGGGTTCGATGATCGGCTCGGGCATTTTCATTGTTTCCGCCGAAATTTCCCGGGAGGTGCAGTCGCCGGCACTGCTCATTGGGGCGTGGGTGATTACCGGATTCTTAACCATCGTCGGCGCTCTCAGCTACGGCGAACTGGCGGCCATGATGCCGCGTGCGGGCGGGCAGTACGTCTATCTGCGCGAGTCGCTGGGCCCACTCTGGGGTTTTCTTTATGGATGGACTTTGTTTCTGGTGATTCAGACCGGCACGATCGCGGCGGTGGGCGTGGCGTTCGGCAAATTCCTTGGGATCTTCTGGCCGGCAATCTCGTCCAGCCGCTGGATTATTCACTTGTGGAAGGTGCCGAAGTTTGCGGTCGGCCCGATGATGCTCGGCGGCATGGATGTTGGACTGAATACGCAAAACTTCGTCGCCATCCTGGTCGTGGTGGTGCTCTCGATCATCAATATTTTTGGGGTGAAGACGGGCGCTTTCATCCAGAACATCTTCACCACGGCGAAAGTTTCGGCGCTGCTTGGATTGGTGCTCTTCGGAATGTTTCTGGGACGGAATGCGCAGGCGGTGGCCGCGAATTTCGGGGCAAATTTCTGGCGCAACTCGGGCCTGGGCAGCATGCATGACGTCGGCGGAGGCGTACTGGTTTCCATGCTCACGGCGCTGGCCATCGCTCAGGTCGGTTCGCTTTTCTCGGCCGACGCGTGGAACAACGTTACGTTTACCGCTGGCGAGGTGAAGAATCCCAGCCGGAATCTGCCGTTGTCGCTGGCGCTGGGTACGGGCGTGGTGATCGCGCTGTATATCGGGTGCAACTTTATTTATCTGGGGGCATTGCCGCTGTGGGGCAGCCCGACTGGTTCAACGCTGGTTGAGCGCGGAATTCAGTATGCCAGTGAAGATCGTGTCGCCACCGCCGTCATTACCCAGATGTTCGGTTCCATTGGCGGCAAGTTGATGGCGGTGGCCATCATGATTTCTGGCTTTGGCTGCTGCAACGGTCTGATTCTTGCCGGCGCTCGCGTCTACTACGCGATGGCCAAAGACGGTCTGTTTTTCCGCAAGGTCGCCAAACTGCATCCCAGCTACAAGACTCCCGTGATTTCGCTGATGGTGCAGATGGTCTGGACGGCGATCCTCTGCATTTCTGGAACGTACAATGACCTGCTGAACTATGTCATTTTCGCGGTGCTGGTGTTCTACATTCTGACCATCCTCGGACTTTTCGTCTTGCGCCGCACTCATGCCCAGGCCGAGCGTCCGTACAAAGCCGTCGGATATCCCATTCTCCCTGCCGTCTATATCGTGATGGCTTTGTTTATCGATGTGGTGCTGTTACGCTACAAGCCGCAATACACCTGGCCGGGACTCATCATCGTTCTGCTCGGCATTCCGGTGTACTACATCTGGCGGCCGCGAGCCCAGACGACTTCGGACTAACTAACAGGAGAGATGCAACTCATGACTGACTTCTTTGCGAAAAAGCCGCTTGAGCTTCTGATGGAGGAGGCGCGAGAGACCGGCACGCACAGCTTGAAACGCACGCTGGGTGTATTCCAGTTAACGGCGCTGGGCGTAGGCGCGGTGATCGGAGCCGGAATTTTCGTGATGTCCGGATTGGGCGCCCACTATGCCGGGCCGGGCCTGATGCTCTCTTTCGTGCTTTCCGGGTTGGGGTGCGCTTTCGCGGCTCTGTGCTATGCGGAGTTTGCGGCCATGATCCCACTCGCGGGCAGCGCGTACACCTACGCGTACGCTACGCTCGGCGAGATTTTTGCCTGGATCATCGGCTGGGACCTCACGCTCGAATACGCCATGGGCGCGAGCACCGTCTCGTCGGGTTGGTCGAACCACTTCATCGAACTGCTCAATATCTTCCACCTCAAAATGCCGCTCTGGCTGGCCTATGACCACTGGACTGGACTCGGCGAGGCGGAGAAAATAATCGCTCGTCAGATGGCGCAGGCGTCCGATCCCACGCTCATTCCCGGCACCCAGGCTTTTCTCGAAAAAGTGATGGCGGTCATGGGAGCGCAATCGCCGGAGTTGTTGCGGAAGGCTCACGATCTTCTGGGCGCGCCACATTTGTTCGGATATGAAATCGGGCTCAACGTGCCCGCCTTTGTGATCGCTCTGGTGATCACGGCGATTCTGGTCATTGGCATCAAGGAGAGCGCCCGCTTCAACGCCACCATCGTTACCATTAAGGTTGCGGTGGTTATTTTTGTCATCGGGCTCGGTTTTCGCTACGTGTCCCACAGCAACTGGGGAACGGACTGGCACAGTTTCGCGCCCTTTGGATTCTCGGGAATCGGCGCTGGAGCAGCCTACATCTTTTTCGCGTACATCGGATTCGACGCCGTTTCCACCACCGCCCAGGAGGCGAAGAATCCGCAGCGCGATCTTCCCATCGGCATCATTGCTTCGCTTCTGATCTGCACCGCGCTGTACATCGCGGTCGCCTCCGTACTGACCGGAATGGTGCCGTGGCGAGAGATCAACATCGAAGCGCCCGTTGCGCGCGCTTTCCTGGATCGCGGCCTTACCGGCGCATCCCACATCATTACCCTCGGAGCGCTGGCCGGCCTTACCAGCGTGATGCTCGTGATGCTGCTCGGTCAAACCCGCGTCTTGTATTCGATGGCCAACGACGGGCTTTTGCCCAAGAAATTCTTCGCCGAGATTCACCCGCGTTTCCGCACACCATGGAAAAACACCATGCTTGTCGGCCTGCTCGCGGCCATCGTGGGCAGCCTGACGCCGATCGACGATATCGGAAAAATGGTCAACATCGGGACCCTGCTGGCATTCGTGATCGTATGCATCGCGGTCATGGCCTTACGCCGCTCGAACCCCGGCCAGCCTCGGCCCTTCCGGACGCCCTGGGTGCCGTTTGTGCCAGTCATGGGCATCCTGTTCAACGGCTACATGATGTACAAACTCGGCTGGATCAACTGGGCGCGATTGATTATCTGGCTGATTATCGGGATGGTGGTCTATTTCACCTACAGCCGGAAACACAGCCGCGTGCAGGCGGCGTTGGAAGGCCGCAAGGGAACGTAAGAAACTTTCCTGTAGAGACGCGGCTTGCCGCGTCTCACTGCGCGCAGTGTCTCGGTGGACGGGCGGGGACGCCCGTCGCTCCATCCCCTGACTACCGCTCCTGCAATTTCCGGGCAATCGTAGTGACCAGTCGCCGTGGCGCGAAGCGTACCGATTGCGCCACCAGCCAATTCTTGAATCCGGAAATCACCGCAGGTTTGCCAGCCATCAACGCGCCATAGCCGTCTTCTGCCACCGTGCGGGCATCCATGCATCCATACTTGGTTAGCCGAATGCCCGCGATGTTCGCGCGTTTTTGGAACTCGGTGGCCGTCGGACCCGGGCACAGGCAGGTGACGGTAACTCCCGTCCCTTGGAGTTCATTGGCAATGGCTTCGGAGAAGTGCAGTACGTAGGCCTTAGTGGCGTAATATACCGCCATCAGCGGCCCCGGCTGAAACGCCGCGGTGGACGCTACATTCAGGATGCGTCCAGTCTTGCGCTCAATCATCGCCGGAAGATAGAGGCGGGTGAGGTGAGTGAGAGTCGTTACGTTGAGCTGGATTTGGCGCAGGCATTCTTCCAGATCATTGTCGGCGAACATACCGTACTGTCCGAATCCGGCGTTGTTAACCAGCACATCCACCTGAATGTCCGCGCGCGTGGTCTGATCCAGTACATAGGCGGCTGCTCCCGGTTCCGTCAGGTCGGTCGCGAGGATCAGCGAACGCGTGCCGTGGGCCTTCTCGAGTTCGGATGCGAGTTGGCGGAGTTTGTCGGCGCTGCGGGCGACGAGCACCAGGTTGTAGCCTTCGCGGGCGAAGATGCGGGCGAATTCCATTCCGATGCCGAACGAGGCGCCGGTGATCAGAGCGGTCTTGTTTTGAGCGTTCAGCATTCAGCACTCAGCAATCGGCATTCAGCACGAAAAGCGGGTCCCTGGAACCGCCTCACGGCTGAGCGCGAGATTCTTTGCTTATAGCCTAATTGATAATTGAATTGCTGATTGCTGAGTGCTGAATGCTTTCCGTTATACTCCGTAGATCGAGTGCCAGGAGGTTGCGGCCTTCAAGCGATCGTTCACGTTATTGATGTTCTTTACCCCTTCATCTTCCAGCCACTTCCGGAAAGCGCCGGCGCCCTGTTTCGCGTAGATGGGGATGCCTTCTTTCCAGGTGGCGCGTCCGCAGAGCACGCCGTTGAATTTCACACCCGACTCGGCGGCCAGCTCCAGCGACTCGGTGAACTCGGAATTGCTCACGCCCGCCGACAGATAAATGAACGGCTTGGTGGCGACCACGGCGGCCTCATGGAAACATTTCATCGCTTCGTGTTTCGTGTAGGCCTTTTCACCTTTGTAGGACTTGGTCCCTTCCACATACTTCATGTTGATCGGGACTTCGACCTTCATGACGTCGACGCCATAGCGGTCTTTGGTGAATTCACGCATGGCTTCTGTGACCGCCTTCGGCTTCTTCTTCGCGAAGTCGAAGCCTTTCTCGTCCACGCCTTCTTCGTAAGTGACGAACTCCAGGAAGAACGGAATGTCATTGGCGCGGCACTCATCGCCCAGCCGCTCGACCCAGGCGTGCTTCTGGTCGTTAATTTCTTTCGGATCAAACGGCGTGTAGTAGAGCAGAATCTTGACGCAATTGGCGCCCGCTTCCTTCAAGCGGCGAACCGACCAGTGGTCGAGCAGATCGCCGAGGCGGCCCGGACCGGTCTTGTCGTAGCCGGTTTTTTCATACGCCAGCAGCAGGCCGGCATTCTTGGCGCGCCGCTTCGAAGCCGGCAGCCCCCACTCGGGATCGAGCAGGATGGCGCTGGCATGTGGGGTCAGGACCTCGCTCACCAGAATCTTGAATTCTTCCATCATGGCGTCGGAAACCGCCGAGCCTTTTTCCTTGGCGAGGGACTTCTGCAACGAGCCGCGCTGGTCCATGGCGGCGGCGGCGATTACGCCGCGTTCATTCGATACAGCCTTCATTCCGGCGAGTTTGCCGGGCGTAAGTTTCATAATTCCTCCTGAGGATATTAAAGATGAGTTCAGTGCGACGGGCCAATTCTAAACCAAAAGCGAGCTCTAGAGAGGATTCGAAAAGGATTCACCCCCGAGATGGATTCCGGAATCATCTATTCGGGAACTGATAGCGCAGGCCGATGCGCGCAAGAATGGGAGGGCCGAGGCTGGGCACGGGCGTTAGAGCTGTGGAGTAGCGTTGATTGAATGTGTTTTCAGCGCCGGCGAAGACTTCCATTCCATGACCGAGCGAACGCCCGAGGTACCAATCGACGGTGAAGTAGCGTTTGAGCAATAGGCTGTTAAGGTCATCATCGAACTGCTGGCCGACGAAGGTCCCTTGCACGGTGGCGGTGACGATCTTGGGATTGACGTAGCGGGCCTGCAGGGTGAACTGCTGGTGCGGGACTTCGGGGATCCAATTTCCCACGAGCGACGGGTTCAGGACGATGACCGAAGGATCCGGCGTGTAACTGGAGACCACGGCGTGGGCGAACTGGTAGCCCCCGGCGAGCTGAAGCGTATTACTGATGCGAAATTCACCATCCAGATTCACTCCGGTGGAGAGCGTGCGGGCAACGTTTTGTTTGAGGCGCGTGATCAGGGTAGGCGTTTGGCTGAGAGTGACATTCACGATGGCGTTGGTGATGTCGTTCCAGAAGAACGTGGTCCGCAAACTGAGACGGTCGGAGAGCAGACTTTGCCGGATGCCCGCTTCCACGCCGGTCAGTCGTTCCGCGTGCAGGGTGGGGTTGCCGTTGGTCACGGCGATGCCTTGACGAAAATTGCGATAGAGTTCGTTCAAGGTTGGTGCGCGGAAAGCGCGATATCCCGAAGCGGTGAGCGAAGTCCCATGTCCCGCGTGGTAGAGCAGCGAGGCGCGCGGGTTGAAGGCATCGGAAGTGCGCTCGGGGTACGGGGTCAGCGTGGCGCCGCCGCCCGGCTGGATCGTGATAAGCCGGGCGGCGAAATCGCTCCAGTGGTCGTAGCCGAGCGACAGGTTCGCAATCAGCTTCGGGCCAAGTTGGATGATGTCTTCCCCAAAGACCCGCTCGGTGCGCTCGTGCCCGCCGCTCAGTGTGGTTCCGTTGGGTACTGTCTTCTTGAAAAGGTCGTCGTTGCTGGAGCCATGCACTTCCCGCATCTCAAAGCCTGCGACCAGCGTCTGCATCCGGCCTACGGGACGCGACCACTGTGTGCTGCCGCCCAGTGCCTGCGACGGAA